>JAZQJR010000133.1:0-15010 GCA_045541715.1 Acutalibacteraceae bacterium | reverse complement strand
GTGGAGATTTATCCGGATGAAATCGACGTCGACGGGGGAACCACTTCCTGGAAAATCCCGCTGGATGGGTCGTGCGCTTTCGAGGAGTTCAACGAGATGTTCCTGATTCATCTGCCGCAAGAAAAATTGTTCATCATCCCGGCGCGCGCCATTGAGCCAGATTTGCTCGCGGACGTCCAGGCGATGATTGTGGCGGGGACGCCTCCGAAGGTAGAGGAATAATTCAAGGGCGGCGCTGCGAAGGCTGCATTCGGGAGAGCCCCCATCAGACTTGTGGGCGCCGCGAGGCCCCGAAGGCCCTACGGGCCTTCGGCCACCCCAGAGCGCAACTTCGTTGGGCTCTGGGTCACAAAGAAAATAAGAATTATTTTCTTTGGCCTCGCGGCCGCGAATGCAGCCGCAGCTAAGCGAAAGACAATAGATAAGGGCACTCCCGAGGACAGTGCCGGAGCAGGCGCCGCAGAAGAGAGCGGAGCGAAAGAGTAGAAAATAAGACGAGGTGACCTTATTGAAACCGGAAGAAAACAAGGAATTCGAGCCGAAGATAATAGACGTAGACATTGAGAAGGAGATGCAGAAGTCGTTTTTGGCGTACTCGATGTCGGTAATCGTGTCGAGGGCGTTGCCGGACGTGCGAGATGGACTCAAGCCGGTGCACAGACGCATTTTGTATACACTTTTCGAGAATGGCTTAGGGCCGGACAAGGCGTATCGCAAGTGCGCGGATACAGTTGGTTCGGTGCTAGGACGGTATCATCCGCACGGAGACGCATCTGTTTATGATGCATTGGTTCGCTTAGCGCAGGACTTTTCGATGCGGTACATGCTGGTAGATGGACACGGCAACTTTGGTTCAGTGGATGGAGATCCGCCGGCAGCATATCGTTATACCGAGTCGAAGATGAGCAAGATTTCGGTCGAGATGCTAACGGACATTGAGAAGGACACGGTTGATTTTGCGCCGAACTACGATGATCGTTTAAAGGAGCCGGAGGTATTACCGTCGCGATTCCCGAACTTATTGGCGAACGGCTCGACGGGTATCGCGGTGGGAATGGCGACGAACATACCTCCGCACAACCTGGGCGAAGTCATCGATGCGATATGCTGCTTGATAGACAATCCGGAGGCGGAGCTACCCGAGCTGATGGAGCACATAAAGGGGCCGGACTTCCCGACGGGCGCGCAAATAATGGGTCACAGTGGCATACGGGCGGCGTACTCGACAGGACGCGGAAAGATTGTAGTACGAGCCTGTGCAGAGATAGTCGAGGAGAAGAACTCGCGCTATAAGATTGTGGTCACGGAGCTGCCGTATCAGGTGAACAAGGCGCGCTTGTGCGAGAGCATCGCGGACATGGTCAAGGAGAAGCGCATAGAGGGCATTTCGAACATCGAGGACCACTCCGACCGTGACGGAATGCACATACGCATCGACCTAAAGCGCGATGCCTCGCCGCAAGTCGTACTCAATCAGCTATACTCCTTCACGCAGCTGCAGACGACCTTCGGAGTAATCATGCTAGCCATCGTAAACGGCGAGCCGAAAATATTGACCCTCAAGCAGATGCTGACGCACTATATCGACTTCCAAATCGAGGTTCTAACGCGGCGCACACAATTTGACCTCAACAAGGCTCGCGAACGCGCACACATCTTGGAGGGGCTAAAGATAGCACTCGACCACATCGACGAGGTCATCGCAATTTTGCGCGCATCCAAGTCGATTGCCGAGGGTAAAGAGAAGTTGATGGAGGCCTTTGGGCTGGACGACGTACAAGCGCAAGCCATCGTGCAGATGAGACTTGGGCAATTGACCGGCTTGGAGCGCAGCAAAATCGAGGATGAACTCGCGGCACTCGAGCAGAGAATCGCGGAATTATTGGCTCTCCTCGGCGACAGATCTAAGCTTCTCGCGCTACTCAAGGAGGAAATCCTCGAGATAAAACGTCGCTTTGCCGATGAGCGTCGCACGAAGATTACGGCGGTGAGCGGAGAGGTCGACATCGAGGACCTGATTCCCGAGGAAGATTGCGTACTCACGCTGACGAACTTTGGCTATGTGAAGCGCCAGAAGACCGATACATACAAGTTGCAACGCCGCGGCGGACGTGGCGTCTCGGGTATGAGTTGTCGCGAGGAGGATGTCGCCTCGGAGATGTTTGTCGTCAACAGCCACGACTATGTGATGTTCTTCACGAACTTCGGCCGGACGTATCGCCTCAAGTGCTATGAGATTCCGGAGGGCTCGAGGACGGCAAAGGGTACAAACGTCGCGAACCTCTTGCCGATAATGCCGGATGAGAAGGTCACTTCGATGATTAAAGTGCCGGCCTTCGAGGACGATAAATATCTCGTGATGGTCACCAAGGGCGGGGTCATCAAGCGGACGCTGCTGAGTGCCTATAATACGGCGCGCAAGGGCGGTCTAATCGCGATTGACCTCGATGACGGAGATGAACTCGCGTGGGTGAGCGTCACGGATGGAGAGACCGAGTTGCTCGTCGCGACGAAGAAGGGTATGGCCATTCGCTTCAGCGAGACCGATGTTCGTGCAGTTGGCCGCGCGGCCCGCGGCGTCAAGGCGATTACGCTTCGTGAGGGCGATGTGGTTGTCGGCATGAGTCCGGTCTCGAGCGAGAAGATGGTACTTACGGTCTCCGAGACGGGCTATGGGCGCCTCTCCGAGCTTGAGGATTATCGCTTGCAACAGCGCGGCGGCAAGGGCATCACGAATTATCACGTCGAGAAGTACGGCGATGTTGCGGCGATTAAGCTGGTTTCGAGCGACGAGGATGTCATCCTCATTTCCGAGAGCGGCGTCATCATCCGCATCAAGGCCGATTCTGTGCGGGTTTGCTCGCGGCCGTCCAAGGGTGTGCGCGTGATGAGAATTGCCGATGACAACAAGATTGTTGCCGTTGCGAGCGTGCCGCACGAGGAGGACGTTGATGCTGAAGCTGTTGCTGTTGAGCAAGACCTAGAGGCGACGCCGATTGAGGGCGAAGGTGCCGTTGAGGTTGCCGAAGATGAGGTTACTCAAGAGGTAGGAGAATAAAGCTTTCAACAAGATTTTTGGGTTTTGTTGAAAGTTGAGGCAAGACGAGGGCGCCCCGCGGTATAGTGGGGCGCCTTTTGGGTAAGAGAGAGAGAAAGCTAGGTTTAGTTTTTCCGTTGTTTGGTAGTTTTTTCGGGAGTATCAGTTAAATAAACAGGTGTAATAGGAAGATGTAGATCGGTATAGGTGCAAAAAATGTTAGGTGAGCAATAGTACACATGTAAAGATTGAGCTTGCCAGTTTTTCCGACAAGGAGTAAGGGTAGAAGCGAGCAAGGAAAGCTCAGGTAGTGAGGCTATATACTCACGTCTCTCGGGCCAGGCAATTGCTAAATTTTTAAGGGTTAAGCTTCAATCTGTTTTCGTTTGGGTGAATACGCTTGCAAAAAAGAACTACTCCAAACCGGCTCCGATCAAACGATAGCATCGCAAATGAGCTTGATGAAGTGTGGCGTTTAGCGTGTTTTATAAAAGACCAGTTTGGACTTTGGAAAGCTTATTGCCGAACCACAAAACAGCTCATCGAGTGGTAACGTGGCGCAAGAGAGGCTGAAACATTTAGAAAAAATGTATGAGCGGTTGAAAAGGTGGAACGTCAAGATCTTTTTCATCGATCGTTACAGGTGTACAGGGGGTTTATACCACGCGAACGGCTAGTTCAACCAAAAACACAAACGTTTTTGTTGAAAGCAACAGTTTTCTTCAACAATACTGGCTTGTGCAATTTAAATGAAAAATCTGTTGGGTTTCACGTTCGATCGAAAAGGCTCATTTGATGATGTTTCTTTATGCAGTTTTTTATGTTAATAAATCTGTCGATACAATTATTTGGTTAATGCCATCTCTTTTTCGAAATCGCTACCATTTTTTTACGTACGTCGCCTTACTCCAGTAGTTCTCCGAAACTTTGCTCCTTAATAATTTGATGCTTTGTCATATTTCGTCTCTTATATTTCGCTCTGTATGTTTGTTTTCGCAAGATGTCTACTTTTTAAGAAGAAACCACGCTTTGCGCACATTTGACTAAAATAGCTTTTTGTGGTATAATGTCACTGAAAATAATAAAGGAGAAATGCTATGAAAAAGTTTGTTGCAACAAGTTTGGCTTTTGGGATGTTGCTGGTAAGTTTAGGAGAACCTACTAGTGCAGCAACAAAAAAGTCAATCTTTAACAGGCCGATGAATTTAGGGTGCAGTGTGAAGTACGATATGCCGAGTTTCTCGCAGGCATCAAATTCAGACGAGAACATGAACGTGTTTTACTCGTCGCAAGGTAAGTTAACCTTGCAAAACCCAGAAGGATTAGCTAAAAACAGCTATGTATCCGTCAATGTTGCACAACCCCGAAAAGAACGCAAGTGGTGGGCAGGCTTTCGTAAAGTTAATGCAGATTTGGGGGAGAACAGTTTCCAGCTTAGAGTCTCTGAGGATAAAGCCCCGTGGTGGAACATTCCTGGCCGAATTTGGAACTGGCTTTGGAAGCCTGGCGTATTTGTAAAGTATGCGCTTGTTTTAACAACTCGAGATGACGAAAAAATCCTTGAAACGCCGGAAGTAAAGGAAGGTCAAAAGAAAAAAGAAGTCTTAGATGCCGAAAAGTTCCGTAAAGAAGTTGAAAAATACTACGGCAAAGACAAAGTCACTGAATTTAAGGAAACTTACATAAACAAGCTACTGGATGGCATAAAATCTGACCCGAACCTCGATCCGTACGACCCGTTCAACGTGGCAGAGTCAGGGCACTTAGATACTCTGCAGGCGGCCTTGCCAGCAATGGACAGGAACAGCTATTACACGAAGAGAGAAGCTGACGAGGTCAACAAGAAAATCCGTGAGGATAAATCTAAAGTTTTGGCGAAGCTTGCCCAGAAATGTGGCGACGAGCTTATTACCGAGGGAGAAGTAGCAAGACTCTCTCAAATCAACAAAGAGCAGACTTTCCGTTTGATTGTTAACAACAACATCGGTGAAGGTGGAGAGGCAGACAAGCTAGTTTTGCTTCTATCGAACCTTGCGGCAACCGGTCAATCAATTGAAGATGACTCAAGTGTTAACTTCGTCTCTTATGTGCAAAGCGTATTGCCGGATCGTTTCAATAATCCTCTAACCGAGGCCGACAGAAACAATATCAACCGTGCATATGAAGCACTACAAGCTGCGAAGTATAAGCCAGGTTTCTTCAAATGGCTCTGGAACGGTATAAAATACCTCACGCCGGATATCATTAAAGACTTCATCTGGTGGGTTGGCCAAGGCATCTCTGGTGCGTCTAATGAGCAAGCCATACTTGTTAACACCACAGATAACGCAGTTGAGGCCAAAGAAAAACAAATAAAAGAACTCGATAACAAAGTTGCAGAGGCAAATAAACAGTTAGATGAAACGAAAAAGAAGCTTGAGGAAATTGAGAAACAGTCAAGAATTGATACTCAAAACATGCAAAAGCAGCAAGAGTTGTTGAATATGCAGCAGCAACTGTATTCAATGAAGCAAGCTCAAGAAGTTCAGCTGGATAATGCTCAAAAAGCGTTGCTATCGTATCAGGATACGTTGGCAAAAGAACAACAAAGCTTGCAAAAGGCACAGAAAGAGTTTGAGCAAGAACGATCAAGAGGGTTCTTTAGCAGACTGTTTAGCAAGAAGGCACCTTCGAAGGATCAACTAGAATGGCAAAAACAGCAACGGGAACTGAAGCTGCAGGAAAATAAGCAGAAACATGACATGAAGCTGCAAAACGAGAAGCAGCAACAGGAACTGAAGCTGCAAAACGAGAAGCAGCAACAGGAAATGGCGTTGAATAAAATGACCCAAGATCTGAAGAACGAGAAGATAAGACTGGAGAATCAGCAGATGAAGATTGCTAACTTGGATGCAATTAACAATATCAATGCTGCATATAGACCAACGGCGCCAGCTCAACCTCCAGGATTGCCTGCAGAGTTTTTCGACTTAAATTAAGAGTAGTCTGATAGCTCAAAAATTATAATAAAAAAGTAGATGCCTGCGCGGTATAGTGCAGGCATCCTTTTTGGTTTTGGGCGCGAGAAAAGATTGCAAAGTTCGGTGGGTTGTTATGTAGCTTCTTTTATCGCGTAGTTGTTTAGTAGGCCGAAACTGATGGACAGCGCCTCATCCACCAAGTTCATCACGAAGGTGTCGAGGGAGCCCATTTTTTCCTTCAGGCGCTTTTTGTCGAGGGTCCGGATTTGCTCAAGCAGCACCACGGAGTCCTTGGCAAGTCCGCTTCCGCGCGCCTGCAGCTGTATGTGTGTCGGTAGGTTGCTTTTGGCGTGTTGGCTCGTTATGGCCGCCGCGATTACTGTAGGGCTAAACTTGTTGCCGACGTCGTTTTGCACTATCAGCACCGGTCTGATGCCACCCTGCTCCGACCCCACCACCGGGCTCAAGTCCGCATAAAATATGTCTCCGCGTTTAATCGTCACCTTTTTCACGCTCCGTAAGTTTTCTTTTGATTTTTTTCTAGACAAGAATATTTTTACCGCCTTTTGCGGGATTTAAACATAAAAATAAACTCGCTATTTCATAATATTAGCCCTCGCGGGAAGGTGACAAAATAGGGCAATAAATTTATAATGCTTTAAATTAAATAAAAACGTTGACAACGAGCCGTTTTTTTGATGAAATTTACACTAGGTTTAAAAGTCTACATATTTTTAATAACGAAAGGAATGGTACTTATGTTTGAAAAGAAGAAAAAAGCTACGAAGAAAAATGAGGATTTAATGAAAAAGGTTCCTGCGGCGGGTGCCGTGGAGCTGGGTGATGATGTGCTGGAGACCGCCGCGGGGGGGGTATACTGTGACTTATAACGAGCAACCTTCGAGTTTCGCTTGGGCGGGGTCTTATGTGCTGCGTGGGTTCGATCCGAACGGAAAACTGATTAGGCGTGCTTTTAAGGATAAAGAAAGTGCTGATGCGTGGGCCCAAAAAAACGACATTCATTAACTTTGTTGTTTTACTTAGATTTTTAAATTATATATTTTTATACAAAAGGAGCGTTATTTATGTTTGGAGAGAAAGAATTGTTAAAAAATGGTCCTACCCCTGATGTCGTCGAGCTTAGTGATGATGCTTTGGAAAGTGCAGCTGGCGGATACACTATTGAACGTATAGAAGGAGGCGGAGGTATAGAGGGAGATTCTTTTGTGGTCCATTACCGCAATTCGGCGAGTGGCAGTATTTCTCAGGAGTTTAATGACTTTGATGCCCTTTATGAGTTTATTGATTGGGAGATGCGCGCTAAAGGGCACGCATATGGAGCAGATGATTAAATTTTGCTTTTGTGATTTATAACCCGGATTTTCGTTTGATACGCCGAGCTATTTCAAGGCCCTAAAAAGTTGCTACGACTGAGGTATCCTAGAATCGGAGAGTTGTTGACTAAATAATTGATCTAATAGACTTATTGCCATAAAAGGCTGATAAGTGGAGCATCGCTTAATCAATCATCGAGTTTCAGCACGGACATAAACGCATCTTGTGGCACCTCGACGGTCCCGATTTGGCGCATACGTTTTTTGCCTTCTTTTTGCTTCTCGAGCAGCTTTTTCTTACGAGTAATGTCTCCGCCGTAGCACTTGGCGAGCACATCCTTGCGCATAGCCTTAACGGTCTCGCGGGCGATGACCTTGCCGCCAATGCAAGCCTGAATCGGCACTTCAAACAGCTGTCTCGGGATTTTCTCTTTAAGTTTCTCGGCCATTTTTCTGGCACGCTGATAGGCTTTCTCGCGGTGGATGATAAATGACAAAGCGTCGACGATATCGCCATTTAGCATGATATCGAGCTTGACCAAATCCGACTCAGCGTAGCCAATGACCTCGTAGTCGAAGGAGGCGTAACCGCGCGTTTTGGACTTGAGGGTGTCGAAAAAGTCGTAGACAATCTCGTTCAGCGGAAGCTCGTAGTGTATGTCGACGCGGGTGTCGTCGAGGTACTTCATGTCCTTAAAGACGCCGCGGCGCTCCTGGCAAAGCTCCATGATGTTGCCGACGTAGTCAGCGGGTGCGTAGATGTGTGCATTAGTCATCGGCTCCTCGGCCTTCGCGATGACGCTTGTCTCGGGGTAGTTGGTCGGGTTGTCGATGTAAACAACCTCGCCGTCGGTCTTGGTCAGACGATAAATAACGCTCGGCGCCGTCGTGATGATATCAAAATTGTACTCTCGCTCGAGGCGCTCCTGGATAATCTCCATGTGCAAAAGGCCCAAGAAGCCGCATCTAAAGCCAAATCCCAACGCGACTGAAGTTTCCGGCTCAAAGGAGAGCGAGGCATCGTTTAGCTGTAGCTTTTCGAGGGCATCGCGCAAGTCGCCATATCTTGAGCCATCGACAGGATAAATTCCGCAAAAAACCATTGGATTTACAGCCCTGTAGCCCGGAAGCGGCTCGCTTGCAGGATTTTGCACAGTCGTTACGGTGTCGCCAACCCTCGCGTCGTTTATGGATTTTATCGCGGCCGCTATGTAGCCAACTTCGCCTGCAATGAGCTCGTTTCTGGACTCGATCGAGGTCGCGCGAAGGAAGCCACACTCAACAACGGTAAACTTCGCGCCCGTCGCCATCAGTTTTATCTCGTCGCCAACCCGCACCGCGCCGTCCTTTATGCGCACGTAGATGATTACCCCTTTGTACGCATCATAGTACGAGTCGAAAATTAGCGCCTTTAACGGGTTCTCAGGAGCTCCACTTGGCGGCGGGACCAACTTGACAACGTTCTCGAGCACGTCCTTTATGTTTAGGCCGGTCTTCGCCGAGACTAACGGTGCCTCGTCCGCCGGGATGCCTATTATGTCCTCGATTTCGCTCTTCACGCGTTCAGGATCAGCGCTCGGCAAGTCGATTTTGTTCACGACCGGTACGATTTCCAGCCCCGCGTCCACCGCCAGGTATGTGTTGGCCAGCGTCTGCGCCTCGATGCCCTGCGATGCGTCTACAACGAGCACCGCCCCCTCGCACGCCGCCAGCGACCGCGAGACCTCATAGTTGAAGTCCACGTGCCCCGGCGTGTCGATGAGGTTGAACATGTATTCCTTGCCGTCCTCCGCCTTGTATAAAAGCGTCACCGCCCGCGCCTTGATGGTGATTCCGCGCTCTTTCTCCAGCTCCATATTGTCCAGCAGCTGCGCCGACATCTCTCGCGTCGCCACCGACTCCGTTAGCTCCAAAATGCGGTCCGCTAGCGTCGATTTTCCGTGGTCAATGTGCGCGATAATGCTGAAATTTCTGATTTGCTCGCGTGGAAATAACAATGTAAATCACCTCAAGATTGTCTTGCTTGAAAATATTTCTGCGTGCTTGCCTCAGCCGGCGGAGCCCTTGCGTTCAAAAATATTATTTTTGAACGGGGCAGCTCGCTTTGCGAGCTGCCTGCCCGAAAAACTCGAAGAGTTTTTCGGGCCAAGGGCTCCCCGCCGCGGGCAAGCACTCAACTAAAATTCTAGATCTTTTTTCTTTCTAAACTTAAACAAAAACACGAGCCCGATAAGAACCGTCGCGAGAGCCACCAGCTGAGAAACCTTAAGATTAACGACTGGAACGATCAGGCTGTCTGTGCGCAAGGCCTCAACGAAGAAGCGCTCAACCCCGTACCAAACTAGGTACATAAGGAAAATTTGGCCATTATAGCGACGACATTTAAGACTGAAAGCGTGCAACAATACAAAGCCTAAAATGCACCAAGCGGACTCGTACAAAAAGCACGGATGCACGGGTAGCCACGAGGTATTTTCACTCACCATGCGAAAGAGCGAATCCGTCTGAGAGCCAAACGCCTCTTGATTCACAAAATTGCCCCAGCGGCCGATGCCTTGTCCAATGAGAAAGCCCAAAGCGGCCAAATCTAGCGCGGCACCTAAGTTAATTTTCTTTCGACTTGCAACCACAAGGCCGCCAAGAAGACCGCCGATGAGCCCGCCGTAAATTGCGATGCCGCCCTCATCAATGCGCAAAATTTGAGCGGGGTTCTTCCAATAGATGTTTCCTGGAAAGAAGGCTACATAATACAGCCTCGCACCGACGATGCCGCAGACAAGGCCGACGATAATCGCGTCTAGCATAGCGTTCGAGTCTAGATTGAAGCGCCTGCAATTCTTAAGGACGTACCAGAGAGCCAGCAAAAAGCCGGCGCACAAGATGACGCCATACCAGTGGACCGCAACGCCTCCCAAGTTGAACGCGACAGGCTGAATTTTAAATCTCAAACCGAGGCCCGGAAAGCTCACATTATACGCCGTCGACATGTTAATTTTCTTTCTTTTTCGGCATCGGGAGGACCACCGACAGCGACGAGTTCTTGACGTCAAGTTGATTCTTCAGCCTGTCGTTGACTTGCTCAAGGGTGGTGTTCGCGATGCACTCAATCGCGTGGAACAGCTCTCGTCCGGCAAAAGTCAGGCTCATCATGGCGTTTGCGATGCTCTCGGCGCTGTTCAGCATAGCGATGTTTCTGCCGTAGACCAACTTTTTCGCGCGCTCGAAGTCCTCCTGCGCAACGCCGTTTTTATGCAGCCCCTCGATGGCCTCTTTGATGATTTTCGCAGTTTTGTCGGGGTCTCGCGACTCGCCGGAGAAAATTACCGCAGCGTAGCCCTGCCCCTCGAAGTACTCGTAGCCGAAGGAGTCGTTTATCAAGTTCTCATCCAGCAGCCGCTTATATAGCGGCGATGATTTCGAGGCCAGCGCATACAAAATTATGTCCGTCTGCGCGAGCTCCTCGCTGGTGCGCCGCCTGTCGCCGACCTTCTCCTTGAAACCGAGCTGGAACGACGGCATCGCGATCTCGAAATGCTGCTCGACGCGCTCCGTCACCACGCGCTCGGGCTCCTCCGGCAGAATGCACTCCGGAACCTTGCTGTCGTTCGACCGCACCGACTCCTCCACGATGCGCAAAACGGCTTCAGGCTGCACGTTTCCGGCGATGCACAAGACCATATTACTCGGATTGTAGAAATCATTGTAGCACTTATATAAGTTTTCTGGAGTTATCTGTGCAATCGTTTCAACAGTGCCGGCAATATCCACTTTAACGGGGTGATTATGATACATGGCCTCCAGCAAATTGAACATAACTCGCCACGAAGGATCGTCATCATACATTTTTATCTCTTGACCAATTATTCCGCGTTCTTTTTCGACATTTTCCTCTGTGAAATATGGAGATTGAACTAAATCTAGAAGAATTTTTAGCGAGCCCTCGAAGTTCTTGGTGCACGAGAAAAGATAACAAGTCATATCGAAGGAGGTGTAGGCGTTGGCGTTGGCACCGGTCTTCGCGTACTTTGCAAAGGCATCGCCGTCCTCGCTCTCAAAGAGTTTGTGCTCGAGGTAATGCGCAATTCCGTCCGGAACGCGCGTGAGGTTGCTTTGACCAAGAGACTTGAAACTTGTGTTAATGGAGCCATATTTCGTGCCAATTATCGCGTAAGTTGAGTTAAATCCGGGCTTTGGATAGACGAACACTCGCAAGCCAGACTTGTGTTCCACGCAGAAGTATTTGTCGCCAATTCTCGTGCTTTTGACTTCCTTCAAGCTCATTTCGCACCCTCCTCGTTACCAACCAGCGCATAGACTGTGTCGAGCGTAATTTTGCGCGCCGCATTTATGACATCGTCGCGTGTAATTTTGTGCAAATTTTCGACGTATTTTTCGGGAGGCGAAAACTCGCCATCAAAGACTTGCGAGAGATAAAAATCCTCGAGCCCGCTCAAAAAATCTCCGATGGTGCGGTAGCTGTTGGCCAGGCTCCTCTTGGTGTCGTCGAGCTCCGCCTCGGTGAAGTTGCCGTTCTTTATGTCCTCGAGCTGATTCAAAATTTCGGCCCTTGCCCTGTCGAGGTGTTGCTTCTCCACGCCGCTCTGCACCAGCATTATGCCCTTGTTGCGGTCGTACTTCGCCGAGCAATAGTAGCACAAACTTAGCTTTTCGCGCACATTCAAGAAGAGCTTCGACTGAGGCGTGGCGCCGAACAATGCGATCGCAACGCGCGCCGCCATGACTTCCGGGTCGGTGAGGGCCGCGTGCGTGCGAAAGCCCATCACCAGCTTGCACTGCGCGATGTCCATGGCGTCGCGCTGCTCCTTGACGGTCGTCGCCGCTCGGACTATTTCGGTCTTGCAGTCCACGAGGTCCGCGCGTTGTACCTTTGAAAAGGTCGCTTTAAATACGTCAAGCGCAGATTTTTCGTCCAGGTCGCCAAGCGCCATGATCTCGATTTTTGCGCGCCTCAAGATGGTTTTCCAAGCGTCAAAAAGGTCGCTTGGAGTTACTTTTGCTACATTTTCTTTGTCGCCCAGGCGGCTGATGCCAAACTTCTCGTCCTTGCACATCAGCTGCTCGCAACGTACCTTCGCGAGAATCCGCTTGTCGTTGTACTCCGAATCAATCAGCTCCAGCAGCTGGCGTTTTTCCTGACTCACGGCCTCCTCCGAGAAGGCTCCACGCTCTAGCAGCGGGTCAAACAAAACGTCACACAGCAATTGCGTAAGCTGCGACGATAAATTTTCTCCCTCAAGCGCAAATTTGTCATCGAGGAAGGACACACCCACCGTCAGCACTTGCATATCGCCGATTTTGCTAACGTCAGAGAACAGCGACGCCCCATAAAGCGTGGCAAGTTGACAATTCAGGCTGGTAAAGTCCGGATATTTCCGGCACGAGTTCGTCAATACAAATGGCAGCAGCGCGTATACCGATGCCGTTTGCTTATCAAGAGGCAAAAACATCGCCACAGAGATGCGCGCCGTCTTGAAGCGCTCGTCCTTAATGGCGTTAAAATGCACCCCGTCGCAAAGCTCAAAACGAGAAAAGTTCTTTTCCATCCTCAATCCTCCCAATTTTCATCTTCGCCGTTATTATACCATGAAGAGGCGTGGTTTATCTAGCGCCCGTTCACATAAGCGAGTAACAAGGCAAAAAATCTGATATATATAATGGATATATGGAAACAAGTAAAAGCAATTTGAGGAAAAATCTGATGCCGATCGAAAGACTAACAGTTTTTGAACGCCTTGCTGTACATAGTGGAGAACAGTTGCGAATGGAAGTTGTTGCCAAAAAATCGGCAAAAGGTATACTATTTACATGAGATTTAGAGAGTGTCCTAAATGAAGAGTTTGAAGAAACAAATACGCAACGACTGCAGCTTTTAGTGTGTGTACATTTTAGAGAAAAAACTTTTCAAATCAGCAAAATGATAGAAAGTATGCTTCTTGTTTATTCTCAAGACAAAGCCACATTTTTTAACGATATCTCTTTTTAGGCTGCTCGCGAATTTAATAGATGGTCGAAAAATGGAACGGTTCAGAGGATTTTTGAAGAGATTCAAAGTCAAAATATTATCGATGTTCAGAGTAAAATTTTGTGCTTAGATAGCACTAGAGTCAAGGTTCATCCAGATGCAGCTGACACTAGAAACTCGAGCGGCGAGCAAAGTCTCATCAAAAAACTGGAGATTTGACGATATCTTTTCGCGTGCGAAACTTCACTTTATTCTTGCAGAATCTGGGCGCGACATGCGTGTCGAGACGCTCGACCAAAAAGGTGGCTAACAATGAAAATACACGCAGTTTGCACGTCGGAAAGATTTGTTTTAAAATTTCACCTTGCAGCGGGAAATCGCCACGATGCACCAGAATGCTCATAGAATCATTTGGCTTTAAGGCTGAGCGCCATTTGCTCATGGACTGCGCATACGAAGATGATAAAACAAGAGCTCTTGTGCTTAAGCAAAGGGTTATTCTTGTTGTCCCTCCTAAAAAGAATAGAAAAACACCGTGGAATTACGACACGCTCTCTATAAACGACGTAATGAAATCGAACGTTTTTTCTGCGTCTTAAGTGTTTTCGCGGCTTTTTTTATTTGCTACGATAAGCTGGATATTATCGACTCTTCTGTCCTTACGTTGGCTTTAATTTTTGATGCTCTCTTTATGTGAGCAGGTTCTAGCAGTCCTTCAATTTTTTATTATAGAACGTCCTCCGAGATAATGCCGTTCAAGTCCTTGTCGTAGTGCTGCATGAAGACGCTTTGGATGAGTCCAACGCCAAGGTATAGGCAGGCCGAGGATGAGCCGCCGGCGCTGAAAAACGGTAGCGTGACGCCCATAACAGGAAGAACACTGAGGCACATGCCGAGATTAAAAATCGTTTGTGCGGCAATGAGGCCAAAAAAACCAAAGCATATGCAAGTTCCAAGCGTGTCTGAGGACATGGATGCGATTTTTAGTGTGCGAATGAGCATGAAGGCCAGCAGTAGGATAACGAGCACGCAGCCGATGAAACCTAGCTCCTCGCCGGCTACAGAGAAAATAAAATCGCTTTCTTGAATGGGCACGGAGTTGCCGCCTACGCGAGGCCCATTAAACAGACCTTGGCCAAAGATCTTGCCGGAGCCAATGGAAATTTTACCTTGAATTTGCTGAAAACCAGTGTTGAGCGGGTCAGCCTCGGGGTTAATTTGGTTTATGATGCGCTGCTTTTGATACTCCGCGAAAACGTAATTCCATAAAATCGGAATCATCAGGATAATTGCGCCGAAAACCGCGAGAAAGTACCGTAGTTGGACGCCCGCCGCGAACGCCATGAACAAAAACATGAAAAAGAAAATTATCGCCGCGCCGTCGTCGCCCTGCAGGTGGGTTAGAGCGATGGGCACTAGCGCGTGCGCGCCCAAGAGCGCCACGTTGAGAAATGATTTTAACTCGTCTCGCTCCTTGATGACGGAAATGTGCTTTGAAAAAGTGAGCATAAAGCCAATTTTAGCCAACTCCGACGGTTGAAACGAAACGCCGCCGGGAAGTTTTATCCAGGCTTTTGCGTCGATTCCGGAGTTACCTGTCACAGCGGTGCCGAACGCCAAAGTGCACAAAACCAGCACTATGCACACGGCCGCCACGATGATATAGTGCTTCGCGATGATTCTGTAGTCGGACTTG
>JAZQJR010000132.1:0-17080 GCA_045541715.1 Acutalibacteraceae bacterium | reverse complement strand
TGCAAGATAGTGACGCAACAACCGGTTCATGCGCTCGACGGTATATGTGTGTGCTTTTCCAGTGAGATGTTTTGTGGGGGCGATGAGATTGTAGGCATGCCAATGGTCAGACGCATAAAATCTTGCGTCAATATGGCTAATTTTAGTTGTGAGTTTTTGGAGCGCCTTCAATCTATTTGCTCGTGCTAAAAAGAATTTTCCTCACCTTAAATCTTCCGTAGGTTTAACGAGTTTTTTGCCTTGTCTTTAACTTGGGCGCTTCCTGATTTTGTTCACATTTTTTAACAATTAACATTTATACATATCATCCGTCACTTCCTCATATAATAAAATATTGATGGACGTCACAAATGTGTGGCGTCATTTTTTATGGGAGGCAGAACTATGTGCGGAATCGCAGGTTGGATCGACTACGAAAATGACATAAGTGAAAATACGACCGTTTTGAGTCGGATGTCGGAGAGCTTAGCAAGGCGTGGCCCAGATGCCTCGGGTGTGCATACGGAGAAAAACGCGTGTCTTTTGCATCGTCGATTGATTGTCGTGGACCCGCAAAACGGCAAGCAGCCTATGCGCATCGCCTTTAACGACGAAGATTACACGATTGTCTACAATGGCGAGCTCTACAACACTAAAGAACTGCGCACAGAGTTGAGCAATTTGGGGTACAACTTCAAGGGCTACTCTGACACCGAGGTGCTGCTGGTTTCGTTCATACATTGGCGCGAGCATTGTGTCGAGAAACTTAACGGCATTTTCGCCTTTGCAATTTGGGACACAAAAAAGCAACTCCTCTTCATGGCACGAGACCGCATGGGCGTAAAGCCACTCTTCTTCTACCGCTACAACAACGCGCTCATATTCGCCTCGGAGATAAAAACCTTGCTTTGCAACCCGCACGTCGAACCAAAAGTGGATGAAGACGGCCTCATGGAACTCTTCTTTCTTGGCCCAGGACGAACTCCTGGCTACGGAATCATAAAGGGTGTGCAAGAACTAAAGCCCGGTGAATGCGCATATTTCTCGAAGGAAAATGGCCTCAAGAAGAAAAAATACTGGACCCTCAAAGCACGAGAGTTCAGCGATAACTTTGCGGCCACCGTCGAGAAAACCCGATTCCTTGTTACAGATTCAATAGAGCGTCAGCTGGTATCGGATGTGCCGCTGTGTTGCTTTTTGTCCGGCGGCCTCGACTCGAGTATCATCTCAAAAGTCGCCTCAAGCCACTATAGTCGGGCCGGCAAAGGCCCGCTGTCGACCTACTCGGTGGACTACGTTGACAACAAAAAGTACTTTAAGAAGAGCGCCTTCCAGCCCAACTCCGATGCGGAATATATAAAAATAATGGTCAATGACATCCGCTCGAGGCACAATTACGTCGTGCTGGAAAATGAACAGCTCGCCGAGGCCTTAACGGAAGCCACCCTCGCGCGAGACTTGCCCGGCATGGCAGACGTTGACTCCTCACTTCTGCTCTTCTGCGAGGAAATTAAAAAGAACTTTACCGTTGCTCTCTCCGGCGAGTGCGCGGATGAAATTTTCGGCGGCTATCCCTGGTACCACAACAGAGACACGTTGTTTAGCGACACCTTCCCGTGGGCGCGCTCATTGGACACTCGCCGAAAGATTCTCAAAAAAGGCCTCCTTCCAAATGCCGAAGAGTACGTCCAGCAACGATACTCTGACACAATCGCTCATGCAGATAAATTACCGCACGAGAATCGACTAAATTCGCGGATGCGCGAGATGTTCACGCTCAACGTCAACTGGTTCATGCAGACGCTGCTTGACCGCAAGGACCGTATGAGCATGCGCAGCGGGCTGGAGGTGCGCGTGCCGTTTTGCGACTATCGAATCGTTGAATATGCGTACAATATGCCGTGGGAGATGAAGGCTTGCCGCGGCCGCGAGAAGGGCATCTTGCGCGAGGCAATGCGGGGCATTCTGCCGGATGCGATCATCTATCGTAAAAAAAGCCCTTACCCCAAGACGCATAACCCTCTATACTTCGAGCTTGTTAGCAAAAAAATCAAGGAAATTCTAGAGAAAACAACGTCTCCATTGTGCGACATGCTGGATAAAGACGGGATTTATGACATAATCGAGCACCCAGAGTCGGTAACATCTCCGTGGTACGGCCAACTGATGGGTGCGGCGCAAATTTTGGCTTACATCGTTCAGCTGGACTGCTGGGCTCGCGAGTACAGCATAGAAATTGGGTAGGGGCTCTCCCCTACCCTTAAGTTATTTTGAAAAAGTTCTCTCGAAATTTTTGATCTTGCTTATAGCTGCGCGCGGCCGCGAGGCCAAAGAAAATAATATTTTCTTTGTGGCCCACGGCTCAACTTCGTTGAGCCATGGGCTGGCCGAAGGCCCGTAGGGCCTTGGGGGCCTCGCGGCGCCCCTATGGCCTGATCAAACCTTCAATTACTTCACGACAAAATTAACCAACTTACCCTTGACGTAAATCTCCTTGACAATGTTCAGGCCCTCAAGTTTTGGATCTTTCTTGGCGAAGGCAATCACCTCAGCTGGCGCTAGGTCAACTGGAATCTCCAACTTGGAGCGCAACTTTCCGTTGACCTGTATGGCTATCTCGATGGTCGAGTCCTGGCACTTTGACTCATCGTAGCTTGGCCAAGCCGATAAACTTGCGAAGCCGTCACCCAAATTTAGTCTTTGCCACAATTCTTCGGTCACATGAGGCGCAAATGGATTTAACAGCTGAGTGAAGATTTTGAGTTCCTGGCGAGTGATTGAGTTGGTGTCGTAGATTTCGTTCATCAGCGACATCAAGCAAGCAATCGCGGTGTTGAACTTCATCTCCTCGATGTCCTGCGTGACCTTTTTTATCGCCTTGTTAAATGGCGCTTCGAGTTTTTCTCTCACGCTCAACTCACTCGACAAGATGTTCTGAAGGTTCCAATAGCGCTCGACAAAGCGGCGGCAGCCCTTAATGCCATTGGTGCTCCACGGCGCGGCCTTCTCGTAGTCGCCGATGAACATCTCGTAGAGTCGCATCGTGTCAGCGCCGTACTCGCGCACAATGTCATCGGGGTTAATCACATTGCCCTTGGACTTGCTCATTTTCTCGTTGTTCTCGCCCAAGATCATCCCGTGGCTCGTGCGCTTAAAGTATGGTTCCTTTGTTGGCACGAGGCCGATGTCGTACAAAAACTTGTGCCAGAAGCGGCTGTACAGGAGGTGCAGCGTGGTGTGCTCCATGCCGCCGTTGTACCAGTCGACCGGCAGCCAGTAGTCGAGGTTTTCGCGGCTCGCAAAGGCCTCTTCGTTGTGGGCGTCGGTGTAGCGCAGAAAGTACCACGAAGAGCCCGCCCATTGAGGCATCGTATCGGTCTCTCTCTTGGCCGGAGCGCCACACTTCGGACAAGTCGTATTCACAAAGCTCTCAATATTTGCAAGTGGCGATTCTCCGGTTGTTGTCGGCTCGTAGGACTCTACATTTGGCAGCCGCAGCGGCAATTCCGACTCCGGCACTGGCACATAGCCGCACTTCTCGCAATGCACGATCGGAATGGGCTCGCCCCAGTAGCGCTGCCGCGAGAAGATCCAGTCTCGCAGCTTATAATTGACCTTGGCCTCGCCTTTTTTATGTTCCTTTAGCCACGCAATGATTTTTTCCTTGGCCTGCTCGACGGTTAAGCCATCCAGCATATCAGAGTTTACCATCACGCCGCTTTGACAATCCGTAAAGGCTTCTTTCTCGACGTTTCCTCCGGCGACAACCTCAACAATCGGCAGCGAAAACTTTTGTGCAAACTCATAGTCGCGCTCGTCGTGGGCAGGCACCGCCATAATGGCTCCCGTGCCGTATGAAGTCAGCACATAATCGGAAATGAATATCGGAATTTGCGTGCCGTTGACAGGGTTTATTGCAAATACGCCCTCCAACTTGACGCCTGTTTTCTCCTTAACAAGTTGTGTCCGCTCAAATTCAGATTTCTTTGCGGCGTTTTCTTGATAGTTAATTACTTCGTCAATATTACCAAGCTTGTCGTGCCACTTCTCGAGGATTGGGTGCTCGGGCGAAATCACCATATATGTAGCGCCGTAGATGGTATCGGGTCGCGTGGTGTAGATTGTTATCTCGTCGCCGAGGGTCGTGTCAAAGCGCACCAAAGCCCCCTCGGAGCGACCAATCCAGTTCTTTTGCTGCGCCTTAACGCGCTCGGGGTAATCCACCAGATCGAGGTCGTCGATGAGGCGCTGGGCATACTCGGTAATTTTCAGCATCCACTGCGATTTCACCTTGTGCACAATCTCGCTGCCACAGCGCTCGCACACGCCGCCCACGACCTCCTCGTTCGCGAGGACGCACTTGCAAGAGGTGCAAAAATTAACGGCCATTTCCTTCTTGTAGGCCAGGCCGCGCCCGAACAGCTTGAGGAAAATCCATTGCGTCCACTTGTAGTAGTCCGGGCTCGTCGTGTCGATTTCGCGACTCCAGTCGAAGGAGAGCCCCAACGACTGCAATTGATTCTTAAAGTTCGCGATGTTCTTTTGCGTGATGGTCGCCGGATGCACGTGATTTTTTATCGCAAAGTTCTCCGCCGGCAAGCCAAAAGCATCCCAGCCGATCGGGAACAGCACGTTGTAGCCCTGCATGCGCCGCTTTCTCGCGATGATATCCACCGCCGTGTAGCCCCTCGGGTGCCCGACGTGCAAGCCATTCCCAGAAGGATATGGGAACTCCACCAGCGCGAAGAATTTCTCCTTAGTCTTATCGTCATTATCCGCGCGAAAAATCTCGCTTTCTTGCCATTTTTGCTGCCACTTTTGCTCCAGCTCCGCGTGATTATACTTCATCGTCTTCCCCACTTTCTCGCAAAATTACCGCTCGGTCGCCTCACCGTAGATGTTGTAGTAGCGGCGCGACTCCTCCGAGAGCACATGGACAATCACGTCGGTGTAGTCGAGCAAGAGCCACGTGTTCGCGCGATGTCCCTCGACATGATGCGGCGACACATTCAGCGCCTTCAGTTGAACCTCAACCTCGTCCGCCAAGGCCTTAATGTGCGTCGTGCTCGTGCCGGTCGCGATCACAATGTAGTCCGCCAGAACGTTCCCCGCGGCGGTCTCTATCACTTTTATGTCCAAGCCCTTCTTGCTGTCGAGGATCTCCTCGCACTTTCGGGCCAACTCAATCGGCGTCATAAAAACACTCCTCAGTTAAAGAATTTCACCGTTTCATTATACAGGCCGAGCGTGTCCGGCGCAATGGCGGCCCTTTTCGCGAGCAGCCACAAAATCGATAGTTTCGCCGATATGCATAGGGCCATCTCCAAGTTTTCCTCCGCGAGAGCTCTCGCTTCATCAACACCGTCAAATATGCGATCATCAGAGATCATGTCGGCCAAGAAAATTATCTTCTCGAGCAGAGACATCCCCACTCGCCCGGTCGTGTGATAGCGCACCGCATTTAATATGTCCTTGTCCTCGATTTTCAATACAGTTTTCAAGTACGCCGCCCCAGAAATCGCATGCCATAGCTTTTCGTTGGCCAGTTCCATTTCCGTCAGCTTGATGCCGGCCTCATCCAAAAGCTTGAGTTGTTCTTGCGTATCAGTCTGCTTCGTAATGTCATGCAAAAGGCCAGCGAGTTCAGCTTTTTCCACGTCGACGCCATATTTCCTCGCCAAATAAACGGCCTTTTCAGCAACCTTCAAGCTATGCTCGTATCGCTTCTCCGTTAGTCTTTCTCTCAATATTTTCTTGTAATATTCCATAAATTTTACTACTCCAAAATTACCCTCTAGCCTAGCCCGAGGAAGTCCCCGTCATTTTGCTGAGAATTTCTCGATTTTTCAAACGCCAAGATTTATTTCTTTGGCAAAACTAAACGCGGATTCTCAGCATTTATCCGATACAAAACAAATTTTGTGCCGATAATTTGTACAATATCCGCATGCGTTTTTTCAGCTAAAATCGTTGCTATCTCGCGAGAATTTTCTTGTGCTGTCTCGAGGACTTTCCCTTTAAAAATCTCGCGCGCAGTCAAAGCCTCATCGGCCTGCTTGACGACCTCATCGCTGACGCCGCCCTTGCCAACAATCAAAATCGTCTCCATCGTGTTGGCCATCGAGCGCAAAAAGGCCCGTTGCTTGCTCGTAATCATAAAAATCTCCCTCTACAAAATTTCCTCCAAGGCCGCCCTAAGTTTGCGCAGAGCGTTGCCTCTGTGGCTGATTTTATCCTTCTCAAGCGACGTCAGCTGCGCGAAGGTCCTGTCGCTCTCCGAGATAAACACCGGATCGTAGCCAAAACCATTCTCTCCCACCGGCGCAAAGCCAATTCGCCCATGGCACTCGCCGCGCACCGTAACCTCGCGACCATCTGGGAAAACACAGCAAATCGCCGAGACAAACTTCGCCGCGCGTTTTTCCTCAGGCACGCCCTTCAAATTATCCAACAGCTTTGCAATTCGCGCATCACTCGGAGCCCCCTCGCCGGCGTATCGAGCAGAATAAATCCCCGGCGCGCCGTCGAGCGCGTCAACCACCAATCCGGAGTCATCGCCAATCGCGGCAAGGCCGGTCTCCTCCATGAAGGCCATGGCCTTTAGGCGCGCGTTTTCCTCGAAAGTCTCGCCAGTCTCCTCGACCTCCAGCTCGCCGGCCGTGGCCTCCTTCGCGCTTATCACGTTGAGCCCAAGCGGCAACAAAATGCGCCGCAGCTCCGCCAACTTGTTCTCGTTGTTGCTCGCCAAAATGAACGTCACGTCAGTTGCCCTCCCTCTCGAACAGCGCCGCCGCGAAGTTTTGCGCGTCGAATGGCTGTAGGTCGTCGATTTGCTCACCGACCCCAACAAATTTAACAGGCACACCTAGCTCATCCTTGAGCGCCAAAACTACTCCGCCGCGCGCTGTCCCGTCGAGCTTCGTCAGCACAATTCCAGTCAAGTCCGTCGCACTTTTGAACTCTCTTGCTTGGTTGAGCGCATTTTGGCCGGTCGTTGCGTCGACGACCAACAAAAACTCTGTGTCGGCCTCGGGCAACTCTCGCGCGATGACCCGGCGAATTTTCGACAATTCGTCCATCAAGTGCTTCTTGTTGTGAAGCCTGCCCGCAGTGTCGCAAATTATTACATCGCAGTCGCGCGCCTTGGCCGCCGAGATCGTGTCAAAGACCACCGCAGCCGGATCTGAACCCTCATTTTGCTTAACGATGTCCACGCCAGCGCGCTCAGCCCAAATTTCTAGCTGGTCGATCGCCGCCGCTCTAAAGGTATCCGCCGCTCCAAGAATTATCTTTTTGCCGTCGGCCTTGAGCTGCGCTGCCAACTTGCCAATTGTGGTGGTTTTGCCGACGCCATTGACGCCTATGACCAAAATAATCGACGGCTTTGTGGTCAACTTTAAGGCGTCATCGCCCTCGAGCAACTTTGCCACTGTTTGCTCAAGTAAGTCGTAAATCTTCTCCGGATCGGTTATGCCTTGATTTCTGACCTCGACTTTGAGATTCTCGCAAATTTTTTGAGCTGTTTTCATGCCGACGTCGCCCAAAATTAGCAACTCTTCCAGCTCCAAGAACAAATCCTCATCAATTTTCGTAAACGACTTGAGCATCGAGTCAATTTGGCCTACGATGTTCTTTTTAGTTTTGCGTAGACCCTCTTTAAACTTGGAAAAAAGCCCCATAAGACTCACTCCTAACTGACAAAATTTTTCTCTATTTCGGTCGCGCGCAGCTCCAGCAGCTTCGACACGCCCTCGTTTTGCATCGTCACGCCGTACAGCACGTCCGCCTCCTCCATGGTGCCGCGCCGATGGCTTATCACGATGAATTGCGTGTTGTCGTTCATCTTTCGCAAATACGCCGCGAACCGGTCGACGTTCACCTCATCGAGCGCGGCCTCTATCTCGTCGAGGACGCAGAACGGCGCCGGGCTCACCTTCATGATGGCAAAATATAGCGCTATCGCGACCAAGGCCTTCTCGCCGCCGGAAAGTAGCTCCAGATGCGAAACGATTTTCCCTGGCGGCTGCACAAAGATGTTAATCCCGGAGTTGAGCACATCCGACGGATCCGTGAGGGCTACTTCGGCCTTGCCGCCGCCAAATAGCTCCTTGAAGACCGCGTTGAAATTCTCATTTATTTGCTGGAACCTCTCGATGAAAAGCGTTTTCATCTGCGCCGTCAGGTCGTTTATCAGCCGGTAGAGCTCCCTCTTCGAGGTCTCCACGTCGTTGATTTGCGTACTCATGAATTCATAGCGCTCCGAGACTTGCTGATACTCCTCGATGGCCGCGACGTTGACGACCCCGAGTCCCTTTATCTTCAGGCGCAATTCGCTCAGTTGCCGCACCACCTGCGGCGTACTCTCGACTACCTCGAAGGCCGCCAGCGCCTCGCGCCGCGTAAGCTCGTACTCGTCCCACAGCTTCGCGATGATTACGTCGTACTCCTTCTGCACGCCGGCCTTCTTGTCTTCCAGCCGCGCAAGCTCCAGCGCGATTTTCTCCTTGTCGTTTAACTTGGAGCGCTCAGAGTTTCTCAGATCCGTTATGTTTTTCTCAAGGTTTATTTTCTCCGCGCTAAGGGCCGAAATTTGCTCCTCGAGCTCCTTTGAACGGCTCTTAAGCGCGGCAATCTCCGAGTTTTTATCGCTAATTTGCTGTTCAATATTTACGTTCTTGGCCTTAAATGCATCAACATCCGCGATTAAATTTTGTCGCTTAGCCTCGCTCGAGTTTTTGCCCTCCAAGAGTGATTTTACCTCAGCCTCCAGCGCCTCGATGTCCTTATTCGTCGAGAAGACAGCCAGGTGCAACTCGTGAATTTTTCCATTGAGAACCTCACGTTGCTCCGCGATTTCATTTTTGTCGTCGCCCGCCTCGCGCAAGGCCTCCTCTACAGCTTGCGTCTCCCCTTGAAGTTTCTCTAGCTCGCCTTTGGTTGCCTCTGTACTCGAGGTAAGGGCTTGTACTTTTTGCGCAAGGTCAAACTTTTCCTTGTCGAAGCCCTCGCGCACAGACTTTAACGAGTTCAACTCCAACGCATTCTGCTGACTTACCAGCTTCGCGTCGTTATATTCAAGCTTAACCTGCTCGCACTCGGCCTTCACCGCGTCAAGGGCTTTCCTTGCGCCCGCAAGGTCTTCCTGCGCCTTCTCATAGGCCACCTCTGCCCTATTTGCCTCGTCCTTTAGGGCCTGAGCTTCTTTCTTCAAGGTGCTTATCTGCCCGGCGCGATTCAATAGCCCAGCATTTTTACTCAAGGCACCACCGGTCAACGATCCGCCCGCGTTGAGCACTTGTCCGTCCAGCGTCACGATCCTAAACCGATGCGAGAAGCGCTTGGCAAGGGCCACCGCGTTGTCGATGGTGTCGACGATGACAATCTTGCCAAGCAGGCTCCTCAGGATGCCCGCGTAGGCCTCGTCGCAAGTGCAAACCTTACTCGCAAGGCCGACCACACCCGGCGCTGCGTCCAAGTTGCGCTCCTGCAGCTCGCTGCCCTTAATGGTGCTCACCGGCAAGAAAGTCGCTCTACCGACGTTATTTTTTTTCAGCAACAAGATGGCCTTTTTTGCTGTCTCCTCGTTGTCCACGACTAGGTTCTGCATCGCAGCTCCAAGGGCGGTCTCGACGGCCACAGCGTACTCGGGCGGCACCTTAATGAGTCGCGAAACCGGTCCATGCACGCCGCTCAAAGTCTTCTTGCCGACTTCCTTCATGATGAACTTCACGCTGTGCGCAAAGCCATCCAGATTTCGCTCGAGCTCCTCAAGCAAACGCACCTTGCGCTCCTGGGCCTGCGCATCGAGCCCCAACTTGTCGACATTTTGCCGCAACTGCCGGCACTTTTCCTCGTAGGACTGCACTTCGCCCTGCGCGGACGTCAACCTTATTGCCAGCGCCTCTGCCTTTTCGCGCAACGAACTCAAATTCACCTCATCAGCTGATATTTTCCCTTGCACAACGTCGATTTTTTGCTGATATGTCGCTATGTTTTGGTCGAGTTCAGCCTCACGGCGAGCGAACCCCTCGAGGCTAGACTCAGACATCAATGCCCGTACTTTCGCCTCTGCCGCAGCCTTGTTCAATTCAGCGAGCCGCTCCGATAATTTTGTCGACCTGCTGGCCGAGGTGCTTATTTTCTCCGACAAGGCCTCCAGCTGACGCTGCTGCTCTTGTAGTTCAGCATTTTTCTGCTCAAAGAGCTCCCTTAATGACTCTACCTTCGCATGTTTTTCCTCAAGGGTCGCATCAAGTTGCGGGAAACTTTTTTCTATTTCCGAAATTTCCTGCGTTATACGCTGAACGTTCTCATTATTATGTAGGATGTCATTTTGCAACACGGAAACCTCGCCGCTCTTCTTAATGGAGCTCTCATCGCTGGCGGCAATCTCGCGCCGAAGCTCATCGATACTGGCGGTGTGACTCAAAATATTCTTTGAAATCTCCTCGAGCTGCACCGTAAAGGCCTCGAGGGACGACTCAAGTTCCTCGTGTTGCGCCTGCGAGATGCTGATTTTGTCGTCAAAGTCGCGTAGAATCTCGCCGGACTTGGACAGCGTAAACAGCCACGCGCCTATCTCGAGCGACTTTTTCTGGTTGGCCAGCTCCAAGTACTCCTTCGCCTTTTGCGACTGCTCGCGAAGGGGTCCGATGCGCTCTTCCAGCTCGCGGAAAATATCGTGAAGTCGTATTAAATTTTCCTCGGTCTGCTCAAGTTTTTTTTGCGCCTCGAGTTTACGATATCTATAGCGAGAAATTCCAGCAGCTTCCTCGAAAATTTCACGCCTATCCTCACTCTTGGAGGCCACAATGCTGTCGATTTTACCCTGACTTATCATCGAGTAGCCGTCGCGGCCGAGGCCAGTGTCCATGAGGAGCTCGTGGATGTCCTTGAGGCGAACCTCGTCCTTGTTGATCAAGTATTCGCTCTCGCCGGAGCGGTAAAAACGGCGGGTAATTGCGACCTCATCGTCGTCGACCGCAAGACGTCTGTCGCTGTTCATTATTGTCAAGGTCACGCTCGCAAAGCCCTTTGCCTTACGCTCAGTGGTGCCGTTGAAGATAACATCCTCCATCTTCGAACAGCGCAGCGTCTTGACGGACTGCTCGCCCAACACCCAACGAATCGCATCACTGATGTTACTTTTTCCGCTGCCATTTGGCCCAACTACCGTTGTGATACCCTTGTCGAACGTCAGCACCGTCTTCTCCGGGAACGTCTTGAAGCCTTGCAGCTCCAGCGATTTTAATAGCACATTCTCACCCGCAACTTTCCTTCTCTCCCGCGCCCAAGGCGCAACTCACTCAATAGCCCATCAACTTCAGGGCCTCTTTCGCCGCGCATTGCTCGGCCTCGCGCTTACTTTTGCCGTCGCCCTTGCCTATCACGTTGTTATTGAGGCAAACCTCCACCCAAAAGCGCTTATTATGATCGGGGCCGGTCTGGTAGACTAAGTTGTAGCGAATGGTCTCGCCCTGATTTTGCTGGACTATCTCCTGGAGTTGCGTCTTGTAGTCCTTAAAGCTGGTCAATTGAGGATTCTGCACGTCCGGAATGATAAAGCGCAAAATGAATTCTCGTGCACTTTCGAGGCCACCATCCAGATAAATCGCTGCAATAATAGCCTCGAAAGCATCCGCCAAAATCGAAGGTCGCTTATCCCCGTCGTTATTTCTCTCGCCATGACTCAGCTTCAAAAAGTCGCCCACATTGAGGCTCTTTGAGAACTTGCATAAACTCTTCTCGCAAACCAACGCCGCTCGCAACTTAGTCAAGTCGCCTTCGGGTAAGTTCGGACAATGAGCGAAAATATAGTCCGACACAACGATGCCCAAAACCGCGTCGCCCAAGAACTCAAGCCGCTCGTTGTTCGAGATCTTAACCTTGGACTCATTCGCGTACGAAGAGTGCGTCAAGGCGGTGCTCAAGTAGGCCGCATTCTTAAATTTGTAGCCCAAATTCTTCTCCAATAGGCTCATATCGGAACTTCTCATCTTGCCCTCCGCAATTTTCAATTAGTTTTCGTCGAGTGCCCTAAGCGAGCATCTGGCTGCTGGCGGCCGCGAGGCGCCGAAGGCCCGTAGGGCCTTCGGCCAGCCCAGCACTCAACAACGTTGAGTGCTGGGCCACAAAGAAAATAATATTTTCTTTGGCCTCGCGGCCCGACCGTAGCAGCTAACCCAATAGAAAATGCTCACTTGGGGACACTCTCAATTTTCGTCGTGAGTCTCAATTGGATCTGTTGGCTCAAGCAACTCAGGTGTCTCGGGCGCAAGCGCATTTCTTATTTCTCCAACGACATCGCCCTTAACGTACTCCATCGTCAAGCGAATCGCGTTCTTGAAGGTCTTGGCCATCGAGTTACCGTGCGCCTTAAAGACCGGCTTTGCGATGCCCATAATCGGCGCGCCACCGTACTCGTTGTAGTCGATTTGCTTTTTGAGGGCTCGCATCTCCGGCAAAACCATCGCTCCTGCAAGTTTTGTCTTGAAGTTCGATTCGAACATCGTTTTTATCTTGCCCATCAAGGTCGTCGCGACACCCTCAAAGAACTTCAGCATGACGTTGCCGGTAAATCCGTCCGTCACAACGACATCCGCAGCATCGGCCATTACCTCGCGCGCCTCGATGTTGCCAACGAAATTGAGGTTGCTCTCCTTGAGCTTCTTATAGGCCTCATGCTGGAACTCGCCGCCCTTATGCTCCTCCACGCCGACGTTCACAAGGCCAACGCGCGGATTCTTAATGCCCATCACCTTGTTCATGTAAATCGAGCCCATCACGCCGAATTGCTTGAGCATCTCTGGGCGACACTCAACGTTCGCGCCGCTATCTACGAGCATAAAAAAGCCCTTATCTTTCGGCATAACCGGCGCAAATGCACAACGCTTAATGCCCTTGATGCGCTTCACAATGAAGGTCGCCCCCATGACCAGCGCGCCGCTATTTCCGGCCGAGATGAACGCGTCGCCCTCGCCCTTGGCAAGCAACCTCAAACCTTGCGCCATGGTCGACTCGTTCTTCGACTTCATAATCTCAGAAGGGTCGTCCTCGTTGGAAATCACGTCCTCGACGTCGTGAATGTCCATATGATATAGGATTATTTTATTCTCGGTGGCGACCTTCTCGATGATCTTCCTCGAGCCTACCAACAAGATGTTCACATCATACTCAGCGACGGCCTCGGCGCAGCCCTTGAGCACCTCGAGTGGCGCGTTGTCGCCCCCGAAAGCATCAACGATTATTCTCATGAGTATCACAACTTTCTCTCAAAATTTTAATGGATCTGTTCGCAAGGGCCTCATAGCGAATTTTCTTGTCGCGAATGTGCTCCTCCAAGGCCGGCAAAATCCCAAAATTTGCGCCCATCGGCTGAAACTCATTTTGGCCGCCCTCGCTAATATAACGACTCAGCGCACCAATCATAGTTTCTCGCGGCAAGACTAAAGTCGACTCGCCCCTCAGGCGCCGAACCGCGTTCATTCCGGCCATAATTCCAGAGGCCGCCGACTCCATATAGCCCTCCACGCCGGTAATTTGGCCCGCGAAGAAAAGTTTTGGATTCGACCGCAAACTAAAGTCCGCATTGAGGACCTGCGGCGAGTTGATGAACGTATTTCGATGCATCACGCCGTAGCGCATAAAATCAGCATTCTTAAGGGCCGGTATCATCCCGAAGACACGCTTTTGCTCCGAGAATTTAAGGTTCGTCTGGAAACCGACCATATTGTAAAGGGTCCCATCGGCGTTCTCCATGCGCAGCTGCAGCACCGCCCAAGGACGTCGGCCAGTTTTCGGGTCGCGAAGACCCACGGGTTTCATCGGGCCAAAGCGCAAGGTATCCTCTCCGCGCTGCGCCATCACCTCGACCGGCATGCAACCCTCATAGACCTTCGGATTCTGCACGTCCACGTCGTGGACAGGCGCCCGCTCCGCCGAAATCAGCTCCCGGTAGAACGCCTCGTATTCTTCCTTGCTCAGCGGGCAATTCACATATGCGTTGTCGTCGCCCTTATCGTACCGCGAAGCCAAAAACGCGTGCTCCATGTCGAGGCTCTCAGCGGTTATAATCGGCGCAGCTGCATCGAAGAAACTCAGCGAACCGCCGCACAAGTTCGAAATTTCAGCCGCCAAAGCATCACTCGTGAGGGGCCCCGTCGCAACAACAGTCAGCTCGTCCGCCGGCAAAGTAGAAACTTCTCCCTCGACGACGTTTATCAATGGGTTTGAGCGAATTTTCTCCGTCACAAGGGCCGAAAATTTCTCTCTGTCGACCGCCAAAGCTCCGCCTGCTGGCACCTTGCAAACGTCCGCGCACTGCATAAGGAGCGAACCCAAAAGTCGCATTTCTTCCTTTAGGAGTCCCGCCGCACTGGAGATCCGCTCGGCCTTTAGCGAGTTTGAGCAAACCAGCTCTGCGAAATTTTCACTCTTGTGGGCCGGAGAAAATTTGCTGGGTTTCATCTCAAATAAGTTGACCTTCACCCCGCGCGAGGCAATTTGCCAAGCCGCCTCGCAGCCCGCCAAGCCCGCTCCAATCACATTTACAGTCATGCGTCCTCTTTTTTCTCATAGCCGCAATTTTCGGCTATGCAATGGATTTTTTTCTTTTTGCCGAGCTTCTCAAACAAATTTTGGCCGCACTTCGGACACTTTTCCGCGAGGGGCTTGTCGTTCGAAATGAAGTCGCATTTCGGGTAGTTCTTGCAGCCGTAGAAGGTGCGTCCGCGCTTAGTTTTCCGCTCGACGATGTCACCGCCGCACTTCGGGCAAGGCACGCCCACGCTCACGTCGATGCTCTTGATATTTTTGCACTCCGGGTAGCCGGGACAAGCGAGGAATTTCCCGTAGCGGCCCATCTTGTAGACCATTTTGCGGCCGCACTTCTCGCAAACAATGTCCGATTCTTCCGGCTCAACTTGCGGTTCTGGCTCGCCGTTCTTGTTGACGTTCCGGACGATATTTTTGCATTCCGGGTAGCCCGAGCACGCGATAAACTTCCCGTAGCGACTAACCTTAACGACCATCTTGCGGCCGCACTTGTCGCAAACCAGATCCGTCTCGTCCTCCTTGAGCTGAATCTTGACGTTCTTCATGTCTTCCTTGGCCTTCTTGAGAGTCTCATTGAAGCCGCCGTAGAAGTCGTGCAAAATCTGGGTCCACTCCTCTTTCCCGGTCTCCACGGTGTCAAGGGTGTTCTCCATTTTGGCCGTAAATTTAATGTTAACAATGTCCGGGAAGCGCTCCTTCATGAGGTTTGTCACGACTTCTCCGAGCTCTGTTGGCTTTAAGGTTTTCGCCTCGCGCTTGACGTACTCACGACCGGTTATGGTCGAAATCGTCGCCGCGTAAGTCGAGGGTCGTCCGATGCCATTTTCTTCCAGAGCCTTTATCAGCGAGGCCTCGGTGTAGCGCGGCGGCGGCTGAGTGAAGTGCTGCGTGTCGAGCAACTCCTTGAGGTTCAGCGGCGCGCCCTTCTCGAGGACCGGCAACTCCTTGGCCTTTTCCTCCTCTTCGTCTTTGCCCTCCTGATAGAGCACCGTAAAACCGTCGAAGCCCACCGTGAAGCCCGACGCCTTAAATACATAGTCATTCGCGAGGATCTCCGCACGAGTCGTATTCAAGGTGCAATCGGCCATCTGACTCGCCGTAAAGCGCTCCCAAATGAGCTTATACAACTTAAATTGATCGCTCGAAAGCGAGCCTTTCACCTTTGCTGGCGAGAGCTCGGGCATGGTCGGTCGAATAGCCTCGTGACCGTCCTGCGCGCCTGCCTTCGACTTGAAAACGCGACGCTTTGCCGGCAAGTACTTATCGCCCCACGTGTCCTTAATGTAGCCAACCGCGGCGTTGATGGCGTCATCGGAGATGCGCAATGAGTCAGTTCTCATGTAGGTTATGAGACCGACCGCGCCGAGCCCCTCGACCTCCACGCCCTCGTAGAGCTCCTGCGCAACTTTCATCGTACGCTTCGCCTGAAAGCCTAATTTTCTCGAGGCATCCTGTTGAAGCGTCGACGTGATGAAAGGCGGCGCAGGAGTGCGTTTTTTAGTGCCCTTCTTGACCGAGTCAACGATATATTGAGCGCCTTCTAAGTTACGAAGAATTTCCTTAGCCTCGGCCTCATTTTTTATCTCAAGTTTACCATTCTTGTCGCCGTAGAGCGATGCAGCAAAGACTTTCTTAGAGGTCTTCGCAGTAAATTTCGCATCGACCGTCCAGTATTCTTCTGGCACAAAGGCATTAATCTCGTTTTCCCTGTCGACGATTATCCTCAAAGCGACACTCTGAACTCTACCAGCGGAGAGGCCTTTTCGAATCTTACCAGAGAGGAACGGACTCAACTTGTAGCCAACGATTCTGTCCAAGACTCGGCGAGCCTGTTGCGCATTCACGAGGTCGAGGTCGATCGCACGAGGATTCTCCATACCCTTCGTGACGCCGGTCTTCGTAATCTCATTAAAGGTAACGCGATTTTGCTCACTCGGATCGAGGTCCAAGATATAGGCCAAGTGCCAAGAAATAGCTTCACCCTCGCGGTCGGGGTCGGTCGCGAGGAGGACTTGCTTATGTTTTTTTGCTAGTTTTATTAAATCTTTTACAAGGTCTTCTTTACCTTTAATTATCTCGTAATTTGGCTTGAAATTGTGCCGGATATCGACGTTCAACTTGCTTGCCGGCAGGTCTCTGACGTGCCCCATCGAGGCGACAACATCGTAGCCGGGGCCGAGATATTTCTTGATAGTTTTGGCCTTGGCAGGCGACTCAACTATTAACAACTTGGACATAGGTTTCACCTCAAACTTGATTTGTCTATGGAGTGCCCTAATCGAACCGATGGCGCCGCGAGGCGCCGAAGACCCGCCGGGTCTTCGGCCAGCGCATAGCTCAACTTTGTTGAGCTAGGCGCCACAAAGAAAATAAACATTTATTTTCTTTGGCCTCGCGGCTGATCAGGTTGAAAAAGACAAGCTAATATTAGGGCACTCCATTTGCCTACTTGCTGTAGCGCTTGCCCGCGTGGGACTTGATAAGGCCGTTGAGTTCGAGCTCAGTTATGGCCTGGAGGGCCTCCGCGGTAGTTAGCTTCGCCGTCTCC
>JAZQJR010000131.1:0-4271 GCA_045541715.1 Acutalibacteraceae bacterium | reverse complement strand
CGCGTCTTGTCGTGCGAGGTCACTCGCGGAGCTCAACACGAAAATTCATCTTGCTGTGGATTCATGGTATGCCGGTGCGTTTTTTTGTTACAGATGGTAGAGCGTGTCGTCGATAAAGCTTGTGTGCATATTGCCAGATTTGATAAAAATTAATAAATATTAGAGGGTGTCGTCAATAAAGCCGAGGCACGTGTTGCTAAAGCCAATAAAAATCGACGCTTGTTAATATCAAATTCAAACAAAAACGTGGGCTCGACATTTTAAATTTCAAGAAGGCAATTCGTGGTAATTTAGGTACACGTTCTTTTTAAAAGAATATGATAATCTCGTCTTTTTCAATCTAAATATTTCTACTTTTTTCACCAAGCGTTTGCCTGGCGTTGGTGCAATATAGCCAATCTTTGTTGACAACATACGATACCGTTGCAGATTGCTCAATTGCAGAAGCGCTAATCACCGAACTTCAAACTGAATCTTTGCTAGCCAACCGTGGTTATGACACTGGCGCTATCATCAAATGCGCGTTTCAATTGGGAATGACGCCGGTAATTTCGCCGAAAAAGAACAGCAAAATTCCGTGCAACTACGATAAGCATATTTACAAACTACGCCACCTCGTCTAGACTGCTTTTTTGCAGCTCAAGAAATGGCGCGGCATCGCTACTCGTTATACTAAGAACGTTTTTTCATTTGTTGCTGCAGTTCAATTTAGATGCATTGCTCTTTTGCTAAAAACCTATTGACGACACAGCCTAAAATAAAAAATACAATCGATAAATTTTAGATCTAAAGATCAATCCAACTCTACATTTTGCCGTTATCTTTCTTTTAGGCACTACCCGAAAAAGAATAGAAAGGTACCGTGGGTTTACGACAGGGTGCTTTATAAACGACGTAATGAAATCGAGCGTTTTCGCAGATTTTTTACTCGCTACGATAAGTTGGATATTATCTACTCTTCTGTCCTTACGTTGGCTTTAATTTTTGGTGCTCTCTTTATGTGAACAGGCTCTAGTTGAATTGAAGTTTTGACGCTCGATGAATTGTGTGTAAATAAAAGGAGATCTGGCTTCGGTTAGGTGTTTATATATCACACCCACCTTATAGATATGTGTACAGGACACTAATAACAAAAATCACCCGTTAAAATATACTTTTTGTGCGCGTGCTAGAAAATTCCTTTTAAATCTTGATTTAGATTTGAGAAAAATATTACCATTACAATGATGGAGAATATTTCCACGGAGATTTAGGGAGTGCCCTAACTTAGAGCATTCTTGGTGCGTGAGTGCCCAGCCCGGCCGCGAGGCCAAAGAAAATATTATTTTCTTTGTGGCCGGTAGCTCAACAAAGTTGAGCTACCGGCTGGCCGAAGGCCCCGAAGGGGCCTTCGGCGCCTCGCGGCGCCCACAGATGTTCACCTAGGGCACTCCTGAGGTTTAATAAGGATGGATTTTTATGAACAAGAAAATTTTAGCATGCGCGACACTTTTTTGCTTTACATTTAGCAACTTAGGCGGCACGCAAAAGAACACACATTCGCTAAACGCAACGAGCGTAGTCAGTACTATGTCGCAAGCTGACAAAGGAGACTCTATTTTTAGCCGAGCAGCCAACTACATTAAGGAGAAACTAAGCGCATTAACAGGACTTTTTGAGGCGCCAAAGCAAGACTTAAAAGGTGCAGAGCCTAGTTGTACTGGTCACTGTGACACAACGACTTCGGAAGCGCCGGAGGAAATCGTCTCCGGAACTTGTTGGGATGTGCCATGTAGTGGTGGTAGCTGTGAAAAAACCTGCGTATGGTCATTAAATAAGACCAGTGGCACGATAATTCTAAGTGACCCACGTTTTGGCATGATAAGCTCTATTGAGTGGGACAACCCTGATGATAAAAACTTCGTGAAAATAGGCGTAATAGATAAGGGCATAGGTGTCAGCTACATTAATCACCCATTTAGAGACCTACCAAATCTAGAGAAAATAATCCTACCAGATTTAACAACAAGCGGTGATGTATTTACCATTGCTGCCAATTGCAGCAAAATCGAGGAGATAACTATCCCGAAAGGTACAAAAAGAATGAGCCTTGCCGCCGACCTGTGTAACGGCCTTAAGGCCATTAATATAGGTACATCGACGTTCAGTGCAGACCGCGCCATTTTTTATAGGTGCCCAAATGTGATTTCCATCAATGTTGATGATGCTAATACAGCGTATAAGAGCGTAAATGGGGCGCTGCTTAATAAAAATGGCACTATACTTAACAGCTATCCTTTTGGGCGAGGCTCTAGAGTTGTAATCCCGTATGGAGTAAAGCAAACGATGTCTCGTACTTTAGCCGCAATTCCTTCTAGCAGCATTGTGATACCAGAGACAGTTGAGAATATGACCGAACCGTTTGATGCAGATTGTAGTAACTTAAAGGAGATAAACTTCCTAGGAGAAAATGCTCCAGAAAAGGTAAAGCAGATCTATAATGTTTGCGACCTCTCGAAAGATGTTCCACACTTTAAGGCCGGAACGGCCGTCATTAACGTGCCTCAAAGCTATAATGGCACGGAGTTTTGGGGGTATCCGGTAAATAAAATTTTCGACGACTACGGCTATCTCGCGGATACAACGACCTATTGGACGACGAAAAATAATGGCACTCACTTGAGCGTTGGCGGCGAATGTAAGCTAACTAGCGATTTGCTGTCGGATGAAAATCAAGGTTGGGTTGCCCACAATGCTACACTTGAGGAACTCGACATCGAAGAGGGCATCACCGCAGTCGACATGAATATGTTCTCTGGCTGTGACAAGCTTAAGAAAGTTACTTTCCCTTCGACGCTCAAGAAACTGGTCATCGCGGACGGCACAACCACAGTTGATACAAGCTCATTTGCCAACTGTAGCGACCTCGCCGAGATTGTTCTACCAGAAAGCGCGAAATCGCTTATTTTTGCTCCCGGCACGACGAAAATTGATTTTTCGATGTTTTCTAATTCGGACTCTATTGAGGAGGTAACGGTTCCTTCAGGTGTTGAGTGGATTAACCTTGGTGCTCTTACCGGTCTTGATCAAAACGTAACTGTAAATTATCTTGGCGATGCTGCGCCGGAATATTTTGATTATTACCCTCAGCTACTAACAGTGAATGTCCGCAAGGATTACTTTGAAGATTTCCTTTTCGGTGCTCCAGTGAATAGAGTTTTCGATTGCGGTACTTGCAATGATATTAAATGGGTTAATGGCCCGCATAATCTCTTTGAAATTACCGGGGTCGGAGAGGTCGACTCTAAGTGCCAATTGAGAGACTTAAAAAACTCCATGAAAAAGTTGGTCATCGGAGACGGTATCACCTCAATTGCTCCTGGGGCGTTTTACGGCTACAACTTCACGGATATTAAGCTTCCAGATACGCTTGAGACAATCGGGTGGAGCGCATTTGATTCTTGTCGCCAGCTAAAAAATGTTGTGCTGCCGAGCGGAGTGAAATCTATCGGTAAAAAAGCCTTTCAAGGTTGCGAGAATTTAGAAAGTATAACACTGAATGAGGGGCTTGAGGAAATCGGCGAAAACGCTTTTGATGGATGTGAAAACTTGCATTCGATTACCTTGCCGAAGTCAGTCAAAAAGATTGAGGCTGCAGCTCTTCGGAACAGCGCGTTAACTGAAATACATGTTGCCGATGGCAATGATTTTTATTATGACGTTGACGGGGTACTGTTCTCAAAACCAGACTTGGCGCTAGTTCAGTATCCAGCGGGTAAAGGTGGTAACTATACGGTTCCCGAAAATGTCAAGGAAATAAAATCGTCAGCATTCTGTCGCGCGGAAAATTTAGAAAGTGTCACCATTCAAGCGCCTTTGAAGTCAATTGGCGAGAATGCGTTTTACGGTTGTTATAATCTGAAATCGGTTCACATTGACGGCGAAGTTGAGAGTATAGATAATAGTGCGTTTGCATTTTGTGAAAGCTTGCGCGTGTTAGAATATAACGGAGACCCAAAGTTTGGTGAAGATGTTTTCGTGGGTTGCGAGATACTTAATGACGAAACAAGTGCGGAAATGGCCTAAGTTTGAGCTTTTGAATCTGTAAAATCTAACCATTAAAGATAAGCGCGACTCATTCGAGCTGCGCTTTTTGCTGGCTAAAAATAGGGGGAGTGCCCTAATCAAGCATCTGGCGGCCGCGAAGCGCCGAAGGCCCGTAGGGCCTTCGGCTAGCCAATCACTCAACAACGTTGAGTAATTGGCCACAAAGAAAATAATATTTTCTTTGG
>JAZQJR010000130.1:0-4685 GCA_045541715.1 Acutalibacteraceae bacterium | reverse complement strand
GCGTTGGAACACGTGCGAGACGTGCAGCCCAGCTTCCTTGCAGAATTTGTACTGCCATTCGCCTCGCTCGCGCTCAAGCTCGGCGATGCGCTCGGCCTGCTGCTCGATTACGCGCTCCTGGCGGTTGATCTCGTCGCACAGCTCGCCGTTGGTCGCTTCGAGGCTGTCCACGCGCTCTTGAAGCTGCTTGTTCTCGATATGCAAATCACCATCGCAAAAACTCATGCGTCCACCTCCTTAACGCTATCAATGCAATCAAAATCGCGCCGTGCTCGTGGCGGGAAAATCACCGTCCCATCGTCTGATTCAAAATGCGAAAATTCGCGGTAAACGCCGCCCTCGATAATGCCGTTAAACACAATCGGCAAGTCGGGCGCGTTGCAGAACACGGCTTTAAATCGGTACGGATTTAGCTTGTGCTGTTGCTTAACGTCCACTCTCACCCGGTCAGCTTTCCGCATTTTTCAACCTCCGTCGCTCGCGCTTCCGTGCGTTGTCGGCTTGACGCTGACAATCAGCCGAACAGTAGACGTGATTGCTCTGCTGCGAGTAAAACGGCCTGCCGCATCGTGCGCATAATCGGTTGCTTTGCCGGACGTGGTTAATCGGGTGAAACATGCGATCATTCGGATTGTGGTAGGTAAGCTTCATCAGCTTTGGCGGTTCTTCGGGGTCTACGAATTCGCCAAGATTATTCATGATTAGCGTCATAGCTAACACACCTGTTTCATATCAAACAGGGTTAGCGTTTGTGATTCGGCAGCGCGACCTTTGCGACATGCCCATGTAACTATGTCGCGCTGAAAATCAAAAAGAAACGGATTCAAGTTTTCAGGCTCAAATCCGTTTGGTTTCTGGGTGATGCGCTTTGATGCTAGGAATTCGTCGTATTGCATCCGTCCACCCTCCTTATTCCGAGTAGTTCGTTCGCGTCGAGATTCAACACGCGGCAAATCTTCGAGATATAAAAGCAACTCGGCGCGTGCTTGTAGCGAACGATGTTGTATAGCGTCGAGTGCGGAATCTTCGCCGCATCAGCTAACGATGCAATCGTGTAATCGCTCGCCGAAATGACCATGCGCAGCTTTCGCGTCAACGCATCGTCGTACAGCTTTTTAGCGGTCGAATCTGGTTGTTTCGGCTAATTGCTCAATCCCTCCTTTCAAAAGGGTTTGTAAAATCGCGTTTAAGGGCGCTCAGAAGCCACCAGAAGCGCGTTTATAAGTTTTTCGGTTAGATGGTCGATATGACCAGAAACGAGCTATTCAGCGCTTTCTAAAGCGTCGAACAGTGTCGGTTGGTATACGTATGGAATGCCTACGTAATCGAGCACGCGCCCGATTCCTAGCTTGTTGATGCAATAGTCATACCGTTTCGGGTAATCGCGTTGCATCCGCTGGAATCGGTTTGGCGAGCCGTCGTATTGGATGCCGAACATACAGAACATGCAACCTGTTCTGTTCTCGCGTGTGCAATGTAGCTTGCCATTGCCATCGTCTGCGATTTCGCCGTAACAACCCGCATACTCTAAATCATTGTCAACGATGTATTGCAAAACGTCTTGCTCCAACCATACCGCCATCGGCATTGATGCGGGGTTCTTGTCGGCGAAAGCGTTGCATCCGCGCTGCATGTACTGGCGTTCGCGAAGCGACGATTCGCTTGCCATCATCGCCGTCATGCGTTTTCGTCCACTCTCTCTCTCGAACTTCCGAAACGGCTTTTTCTTCATCACGTCGCAACATTTCTCCGAGATTTCGAATGGTGCATCTAGTAGGTATCTCCATTTGGTGCTCACGCTATAGCGCCCATCACCAAGGCGTAACGCTCGCGTGCGTGGCGATGAATGCCGCGCTTGTCGGATGAAATACGCCTGTTCTTTGCTCGGTAGTGGATAACCAAACTTTTCAATTACTTGCTTGAAATACATTTCAGGCTTTAGAACAACATCGGCTTTCCTGATCGCAAGCTCGCGCACTTCGGGATACTCCAACCCCGTATCGCAAAAAACCGCCGGAACATCGGGATACATACCTTTCACAATGTCCACCAATACGGTTGAATCCTTGCCGCCGCTGAAACTCACATACACATCGCCTTGCCAATGCTCGTACCATTCGCGGATTCGTTTCTGTGTGAAGATGATTTTCAAATCGAGCGGTAATTTCTGGCGCTGCTTCATCACTTTGTAGGTTATCACTATACTCACCCCCTTAAATATCGCATTTGAGTACCCTCACGTTTCCATGAGGGCGCGTTATTAGCTTTTTCGGTTAGTTAGTCGTGATTGATGGTTGCGAGCCGTTAAAGCCGTTTAAATTAACCATCCGCGTATTTAGCGTAAACGCAGTAACCCACTTCGCGGCAATTCGTCCACCTGTCCCAGACAGCGCAGAATGACTTACCGCCGCCAATGTCCACCGTGGTTAGTTCGTGTGGGCAGTTGCGCGGGTCGTGCGTCGGCAAGTCGAATAGATTTAAGGATTGTTGGCCTGCGAGCTGTTTAGTTTTCACAAACGCCCCCGGTCGCGATTCCTTTGCTCGCAATCCTGCATAGCTCGCTTCATGATGTTATCGTCCACTCCTAGCGCGGTGAGCAGGTTAGCTGTTGCGGTGATTAAGTCCGCGCATTCGTCCACCACTCGCGTCGCCGCGAACTGAAAGCCCGAATACGACTCATGACCATGTTCGTACATCCGCGCCGATTCTTGGTAGTTTTCCCATGCGCTGTAGACTTCGCTGTATTCCTCCGCGATTTTCAACACTTGCGGCTTGTCAGCTTGCACGTTCGGAAACGTGGCTACCTCGCCGATGTTAAGCGTCATTTGATCACCTGCTTTCAATCGCGTTCGCGAGATTGTCAAGCGAATCGGAGATATAGCTAAGGCCATCTTTCGCCATGCCATTGCCAAACATGTCATTCGGAAAATTCAGGCATTGCCAGTATTCGGAATAGCTCGCGATTCTATCGATTGCTTTCGGTGGGCAATAAGCGCAATCGTGATTACAGATTTGCGCATTACCCGAAATCATGGACAACGGGCAAAAATCCATTCTCGTCACCTTTTCGTTTTGACAAAAACCAAACTCCTTTAACGCCTTGCGCCTTGCGGTTTCTCTTTATTCCTAATATATTTATATTTTTCTTTCTTATTTTTTAAGGTCAGGAATAAGAGAAAACCGCAATACCGCAAGGATTGCATTTTTTCGCTTAATGACCTGCGATAATGCGCCTTGCGGTTTCCTTGCGCCTTGCGGTTTGAAATCGCCAAAACCGCAAGGATTTGCCATTTCGCGAAAATCCAAAAACGTCCCCTTGCGCTTTTGGCGTTCAAAACCGCAAGGATTTTTTTGACAGAAATCCTCGTTTTTTATGCCACCCTGAAAACCTTTTTCGTGGTTCCGTTGACCCATTCATCGACGGTTTTCATCGAGAATTCTTTATTGATTTGGCGCGAAAACTTGGTTCGCGAAACCGCCTGCAAACCGCTTTCATCGCACCATTGCTTATACTCTTTATAGAGCGACGCGCTAGCCGAACCATTGAGCGAATCAGTGGACATACCGTTTTCGAGCGCCCATAAAAGCACGCTGTTGTTGTCCGCTTTGATTTCCTCAACGCGGCGATTACTGGCAGAATTCGGGGTGAAGCCGTTATTCGCGATCACTTGCTTCAACCCCATCACACCCAGGACGGCTAACCTTTGACACGCCTTTTCGGTGGTTATCTTCCGCGAAATCCTCGGGTCGTAATCCGCGTCAGTTTTGGAGAATTTCGCGTTGAATTCGATAGGGAATATCCGGCGCAACATACCATCTGTGTAATCGGCCAGCCGTGGGAATTCGTTAGCGCTGAAAACGAGCGTCGAGTAGTTGCAGAATTCGAAACCCTCGATGCCTTTTACATCGGCGAAAACGCGGTTTCCGTCCACGAGCTTTTTGAAGACTGAAAGCAAATCGCCGCGTTGAAATTCATTGGATATGTCATCGCCCAGATTAGCTAACTTGCCTGCGAGCTGTCCGGTATGGAATTGCTTGCCAAGCATCGACATGTCTAGCGATGAAATGTTCTCAACGCCTAAAAGCGCTTGAATCATTCGGATGTAGGTAGATTTGCCGTTGCTACCCTCGCCAAGCAGAATCGCCGATTGAGTGAATTCGGGTGAGCGGTACATGCATACGCCTATAACTTCCATCAGCGATTCGAGCACGTCTGGTTCGCAGCAGGCTATTTTTAGCAACGTATCATCGACAATCTGACATTCTGCATCTTCGTTCCAGTCGTGCGGAATGATGTTTGGTATTACGTCATCGTCGGAGTAGTCGCGTAGCTCCATCGTGCGAACATCCAACACACCATTTTTGAACGCTATTAACGCCGGGTCTGATTGCTGTTTTTGCTCTGCCATGACCTGCAAGTAATGCTGTACTTCTTTTTGGTTGCTTCTCGTCGCATCGTCGCGGATTCGGATAATCTCACGTGACACGGCTTTCCATCCGATTTCGTAAATCTTGCCGTTTCTGATTGCAGGCATACCGTCGATGAAACACGCGCCGTTTTCGGTTATCAGTTGTTTAGCGATTGCCGCATGATCGAACTTGCGCGGTCGGCCACGCGATTTTTTTTCCTGCTCTTTGACTTCTTCGCTATGGCCTTTCGGCACGTTTTCAAGGACGTTGTTAAC
>JAZQJR010000129.1:0-1899 GCA_045541715.1 Acutalibacteraceae bacterium | reverse complement strand
CAGCTCACATTATTTATCGGCTGGCGCCATCGCCATGCGGAATGACCGCCGCATCACATTCGTGGCTCCTCGGGCGGGGGTTTCCGGAACCTCCCCCGCCACTTGTCGCCACGTGGCTGGCGCTTTCCCCGTGCGGCTTGCGTGTTTATTACTCTGGCGGTGGCTTGTTCGCCGCTTCGCGTCGTGCCGCAATCCGCGGCGTCGCTTGTCGCCCGTCGCGCCTGCGCTCCGTCGTCGGGCTCGCCGTCCTCGCTCCTCCTCCAGCCCTCCGCCTACGGCTCCGCCCCCGCCGAGGTCGTCGGGGGCAAGGGACATAGGTGTCGGGGGCTTGCGCCCCCGGATTTTTTATCGGCTGGCGCTGGCTGTGCAAATGGCGGGCTGGCGGGTGCCCCGCCGTCGGCGGTGGCTTACAGCCCCCGCCTTTTGCGTCTGCTCCTTACGTCGCATCCGCGCCCGCCATTTTTACAGCCAGCTCGCGCAACGTTTTGCGCCATTTCAAAAATAAGATACAATCGCTATCGTTCTATCCTCTACCGAACGACTTACGCGATTGTCTTTATTTTAAAAATGGCGAATGCCCGAAGCGAAAGGAAATTGTTGTGGGGGCTGTCTGCCCCCCCGCCCCCGAGTGTGCTTTTCATGTTTTCGGGCTTGCGCCGCGCATCGCCCCCGAGATACGCGAAAATTGGTGCGACGCTTCGCGGCACAGGCTAAACAAAACTAAATAACGTTAACAAACCTAAACGAAAATTCGGCTTTACAAAGTTAAATTGTAAAGAAAAAAGTCACAAAACCGCATCAGCTCCGACACAACACCGACACAACACCGGGTATTGTCCGACTGGAAAAATTTTTGTACCTTTGCCGCAACTTGAAATGTGTTCAAGCTCGGTGCCGCCCCGTTGGCGGTCTTCTAAAACCTATATTTATTATGGCAAAAGGTTCAATTTTGATGGGTAAGCAAACTGGTAAACTCGGTCAGAGTGTGCTGTCTACCCGTTACGGCGAACAGATTCAGCGTGCATACGTTGGAACAATCGCCAACCCGAAGACCGAAGCTCAGGTGGCAACTCGGTCACGTTTCAAACTCGCTTCTCAGCTCTCTGCAGTAATGGCTGACGTTATCGCCATTCCTCGCGTTGGCTCGAAGACTGGACGCAATCAATTTGTGTCCGCAACGATGGACATCACCAGCGAAGCCGCTGGCGTTGCTCAGGTTGATTTGAACGCTGTGCAGCTGACTAAGAGCCAGCGCGGTTTGATTGGCTTTGCCGCAACCCGTGACACAGCTAACAACAAAATCAATATCGCGCTGAAGGGTGCAAACGGCTCTGAACTCAGCCGTGTCGTGTATGTTGTGTTCGAGAAGCAGAACGATGGTTCTTTGGTGCAGCTCGCTTCTCAGGTTGTCAGCACTCCTGGAGAAAGCAACACTTTCCCCGCTGAACTCAAAGGCTCTGCGAAGAGCGTTGTTTTGTATGCCTATGGTATCACAGACAAGGATGGTGCAGCAAGCGTGAAGTTTGGCAACTTGACTGCTCCCACTGCCGAGCAGGTGGCCAAGCTGTTGACCACTTCCAGCGACACTCTGTCGGGCGTAACGCTGACAAGAACCAATGGTGCTACCATGAACGAGGGTATCAACTCAGCCGATTCTGACGAATCAGCAATACCTAGCGTTGCATTCAGTAACGTAACTCTGAATGGTTCTCCCTTAAACGCCAATCTGCGAGACCAGGCTAAAGGTTCAAAACAATTTGCTGGTTTCATTCTGAATGGTGACGAAAACATTAAAGTCGGTGTCGTGGATGCACCCGTCAACCCGCCTGCAGTAGGTGGCAGCTCTCAATTGCTTGTCCAACCTGCTAATCTCGGAAGTGATGGTTCTTTCGGTGCCCG
>JAZQJR010000128.1:0-8728 GCA_045541715.1 Acutalibacteraceae bacterium | reverse complement strand
TGGACGCCTGTGTGCACAGTTGCTATAATATGGGCGCAAAAAAGTATAAATCGAACCAAATTTATACAGTTGATTTGCGGGAAGGAGGCGAAAAAGGTCCTGGGCGGGTAATGGTTATTGCCCAAAAATATTTATATTCATTTAGAAAGGAAGTTTACCCTATGACAAAAAGCGTATTAAAAAAGGCAAAAAATCTGTTCAAAAAAGGCATATAGGCATCTATTGCTATGGCAGTCGCGATGGTCGCGGTGTCGCTTAGCTTGGCTACACACATTGCTCACGCGAAAGACACGGTGTCGACGCAACCAACGAAAAAAGTCTACATAGTCGGTGAAAAGTTCGATCCGACTGGCTTGGCGTTCAAGCCAGATTCGAAAGGGGCTGTTACCTACAACAAAGAAAACGATAGCAAGTTCAAGTTCTCGCTGGATACTTCCAATACTGAGCACGGCAAGGCTGTTGCAGCGAGCGAGCTGGAGGGCTTCACTACGGCTGGAAACGAGGTTAAAGTGAAGGTGTTCTACACCAGTGATAATAACAACTGGGGCTATGCTGACACCGACAACCTCACCGTCGTCGACCCGGCCGCGGCTACTTCTGCCATGACGGTTTCCGGGCCTACCACTACATCGTACAAGATCGGCGAGAAACTTGACTTAACCGGCTTGAAGATTAAGTTTGATGGCACTAACGAATGGGAATGGTCCGCCTCGGCTCCGACGACTGGCTATCAATTGAAGATCGGCGAAGACGTGGTTACTAACGGTTCTCCGATGAAGGCTGCCTACAACAGTACTGCGTTAACTGCAGTTGCGAACAAAGAGACTAAATCGAGTTCCACTAGCTTCACCATCGCTAAACCGGACAGCATCGATGTGAAGACAATGCCAGAGACGAAGTACTACTCTTCTTCAGCTAATAAAATTAAATTGGATGGCCTTGTTGTTACTGCTATCTACGGTTCTGGTACCGAGGCGACTAAGGCGGACGTTAAATGGGGTGAGGACGCTGGCTTGACGGCTAAGATTGGTGAGTCTGCTGTCACCTCAGGCACAACCACTATTGCGTCAGATTCGGTCGTTACCTTATCGTTAATGGGAAAAACATCGTCTATCCCTCTTTATTACGTTACCAGGAATAAAACTCTTTCCGCAACTAATGCCGGCGTAAGCATTCTCGGTGATCTCTCCTCGAAGGCCACTGAGCTTACTGCTACTAAGATTGAGCCGTCCTCGACAACCTATACCGAAATGCACAAGCTCATTACCACCGGCTACACCCCGGTTGCTGCGTACGATGTATCGCTCCCTGCCAACGCTGTCTTCGACGGTTACGCTCGACTAACCTTTAATGTTGGTTCAGAATATAACGGCCGCAAGGCTCAAATTCTTCACTATTTCGGCAGCGCCGATTTTTCTGAGAGCGAAGAAGCTACGGTTGTGAACGGCACGGTTACAGCTAAATTTAGGTCCTTGTCTCCGTTCATGGTTGCTATCGCTCCGGCTTCCGCCGAAACTCCAGCTCCTACCGGTACTAACGGTGCGAACGGTACAACCGACACGAACGGTTCCTCAAAGAACTCTTCCGGCAACAAAAAGACCGGCGACTCCGCATTAGCACTCGGCATCTCGTCAATCGGTTTGCTGACGCTTTCTGCAGCTGGCTTGTTGCTCTTCAAAAAGAAACGCGAAGCATTTCACTTTAACTAAATGCGAATACCGCAAAGCAAGGCGCCACATCCGTTGTTGATGTGGCGCTTTTTTATTAGGAGTACCCTAAGAAGCGAGTTTTTTCCATTGTCTTGGCTGCCCCCCGGCCGGGCCGCGAGGCCAAAGAAAATAAGTATTATTTTCTTTGTGGCCAATCACTCAACGTTGTTGAATGATTGGCTGGCCGAAGGCCCGTAGGGCCTTCGGCGCCTCGCGGCGCCCAGATGCCCGATTAGGACACTCCATTTTTATTTATCATATCTCCAGCGACCGTTTTATCTCCTCGATGAAGCGGCCTTTTTTAATCATGGCACCATCGATGAGCGTGATACCCATGTCTTTGGCGCGCGTGTAGGTGTAAGAGCGCTCCTTGTTGACCTTGCTGACGATGACGAGCGCGCTTTTGGAGTTGCCGCCACCGAAGTACGACGGATACATACTTAGCTCGCGCAAGGCGTCGGCGGAGGGCTCTGAGAGTTTGCAGGAGATGAAATACGGGTGAATGCCGTAGAAAAACGTCAAATCGATCTCGTTAGTTATCTCCATGAGCTTGCGCTTGGTGTTATTCCACTCAAATTTCACGCTCATGCGGACGTCGTGGAAAAGCCTGTTGCGCTTGAGGTTTATATAGCAAAAGAGCTCAAGCCAGATGCCGAAATCGCAGAGGTAGGACTTGATTTTCTTGTCGCGGTAAAAGAACGAGACCTTGTTGGCGGAGGCATTCAGCTTGTAGATGAGCTTCAGTTTTTGCGCCAGCTCGAGCAGCTTAAAGTTGCCCAGAGATACTTTTATGTTGCCCTTTGAGATGTCTCTAGGCGCGCGGAAGAACAAATTATTGTGGCCCTGCGAATAGTTTGTGTTGCCGGTTTGCAGATAGAGACACAAGTTTTTCCATGCCTCGACGTCATCGAAGACGGCGCTGCAAAACTCAATAAGGCTATCGAAGTTCTCGGCGGAGGGGCTGGAGTGGTTGTAGCCGGTGATGCTCGCGCCGTGCAGGGCGAAGATGTTCTCGATGTTGAGCTTGGGCATGACGAAATTTTTCTCTAGCGAGTGGCATCCAAACACATTTATGAGCCTCTCGCCGAGGACGTCGATCTTAAAGATGGGCGTAAAAGTTTTCCGACAGGCCTGATACGCGCCGATGGCACCGAACTCGCCGGCGCCGGTTATGTTGAAGAAGCACCCCGAATGCTGATGAATCACGGAGACGCAAGTCCTCATGATGTTCTCGATGTTCAAGCCGTCGTAGCTTCGGGCCTCGACGCGGATGTGCGGGAAACGCGCCGTGCAAACCTTTTTGAGGTAGCCGATGTTCTTAAAGGGGGTGTACTTGCGGTCGTAGAGAATTACGACGTTCTTGGGCTTAAAGGCGAAAATCGGCAGAATATTATTTATTTGCTCCTTGTCGTAGAGAATTACCAGGCATTCCATGCAAATCCCTCCTCCATGGCCAATCGCGGCTACTTTTGAGTCTGCTTGTACATCAAGAGCAAATCAACGGTGCTAAGGTCGCCGTCTCCGGACAAATTCGCCGCCTCAAGGAACACCCCATCCAACTCCGACTTGCCTAAAAGATGGTTCGCGAGCGCAGAGATGCTTTTCGAGGAGATGTTACCACTACCAGTTACGTCGCCCTCAACGATGAGCGTGAATGTTTTTGTGACTTTTCGTTCGTTATCAAAAATGAAAGTAACTTTATGACCAGTTGCCACCTTAGTTGAGGTAGTCGCGTTGCCTTTGCCATTTAGCTCCACCGTGATATAGTTGGCCTCGAGTCCATTACGCAAAGTGCCCCACGTTGTACCTGCAGGAATTTTGGAGATAACATTTTCTCCGACTTCATAGCCCTCTGTCGACCCAATGGTGGTATCTTCTGGCGTCTCAGACGGTGTATCTGGCTTAGGATTGTCTGGATCCGCACCATCTCCTCCTGGGGGTGTTACTTCCTCATCTTTTGGAATAGGAAAGTCTTCTTCGCCTACTAAATGGATGCTTTTTATGCCGTCCTTCTCCGTTATGACAATGGTTTTATCTCCAGACGTAGATACAGCAACTACTTTGTCGTCGAAGTTTTTTGAGCAAATGACTTTCCCATCTGAACAACTTATTCGAGAGACGACTTTCTCCTCGGTTTTAGCCAATATAGAAGTGTTATCAAACCCGGCAATGGCGACACAAGCCGGGTAGTTTTCTATCGTCGCCTGCATAGCAACAGTAGAGTCAAGTTTAAACTCTGAATTTTTCAACATGCAAATCTTGCCGGCTGAGGTGATAAAAATATTGTCGGTCAAGAACTTAAACGGCGCAAAATTGCCTGAGATGGTTACTTCTTCAAATGCATATGAGCCGTCTGCTATTTTGTATCGGTAAAGTGTATTATTTGTCGCAGCGTAGAGGTAGGTCCTAGAAATGTCTGTAGTTATGGCGGCGATACTTTTGTCATTGGTGCTTAGTTTGATGTCGGCTATCTCTTCGTCCATGTTTCTAACACAAACAGTTGTTTCATTGTCACTTTTAAGCAAAAAAATGTTATCGTCGCTAGCAATCGCAATTTTTTGTGGCGCGTTTATCACAGTGCCATCTAGTTGCAACTCAGTGGGAACCCAGACTTTTTGGCTTAATACAGTTCTTTCTTGAAACCGTCCAATGGTAGAATTGGTATTATCTGTTCGAGCGATGTAGAGTAGGTTATTGCTAAATTTAACAGCTGAGTATTTGTAATGTAAGGAATCCTCTACTATTGTTGCACTTGAGTTGTAGAATTTGGATTGATTAAGCGGTTGCGATTCTAATGGAGAAAAGCAGGAAAGAACAGTTTTAGGATTTTCTTTATCATAGCTAAAAATATAGAATTTGCCGGCACCGTCTGGGACAACATCAAAGCCACCATCGAGGATTAGACCTGATGAGACTGGCGTTGTGCTAAGCGAGTGGACATCATTTACAGGCAAACTCCATGCAAAAATAACGAGGCTGGTCAGGAAGACTGTTGCGAGCTTTCTCAGTTTTAGCATCACACATCACCGCAATCCTTTTATTTTCGATTGTAACATGTATATTTAAAACAAGCAAACGCATCTTAAAAATTGTGGATTAATTGTCGCGAAGATGCACCATAGGTTTGTGAGTTTGACTTTTTTGATGCTTTTGAGTATCATATTTTCATTAAGTTACGGGGGTGCCGCCATGAGACGAAATGATAGGTTTGGCTTGCTCATCGCAATTGTCGCCACAGCCGCCACGATTGCCGCAGCCGTCGCTACCGCGATTGTTTACTTTGAGAAAAAAAGAAAAGACGAGGAAGAACTCGAACGTTATCTAGACTGTTCTATCCAGTAGCCAGCAGAACAGGCCGCACTATACCGCGCGGCCTGCCTTTATTTTTGTTTGATTTTTTAAGATTATAATTCGTCGGGATTCTTGCAGTACGGGCAGCCTTGTTTCTCCAGCTTTTTACAACTATAAAACGCGTCTTCAGCTATGTCGGCATTCTGCGGCAGGTTTATAGACGTAAGGCTATCGCTAGAATAAAAAGCACGCGCATCTATTCTCTTAAGCACCTCTGGCTGTACAAAACCAACCTCCACCAAGTAGTCGGCCTCCTCAAACGCGTTTAAACCGACGAATCGAACTGGCCCCATAAGATACACGCTGCGAAGAGTGTGAAATAACGCTATCATTCTTATAATACTAACACCATTAACAAAGATTAGGTTACAAATAGCACGGTAGCCCATAAGGTAGTGAGCTTTTATGTTCATGAATCTATCAACACAGTTATTTGAGCAACAGCCTCAAAATTTCGTTTGTATTTACACCCGTTTTCGCCTATAATTAAACTATAGAGGTGATTACGATGTGGTTTTTGAATGACGGTATGACGCTCGAGCGGGCGCTTGTAGTGATAGCATCGTTGTTGATGACGATTTTCTTAATTTTACCAATTCACGAGTGGGCACATGGCTTCGTGGCATATAAACTTGGCGATAAAACCGCGAAATATAGCGGACGGTTGACATTGAATCCACTAAAGCACATAGATCCGCTAGGGGCCGCGGCGATGATTTTATTTCGCTTTGGGTGGGCAAAACCGGTACCCGTCGACGCAAGAAACTTCAAGAGGCCGAAGCTTGGTATGGCGCTGACGGCGCTGGCGGGTCCTTTATCCAACCTAGTTGTTGCCTTGCTAGCGGCAATTTGTTTAATCGCGATTAAGTACTTTAACGTTAGTTTTGTGTCGCAGAATATTTTGAAATGCATCTTAGATTTTTTGTCGTCGTTTATGAGCATCAACATCGGGTTGGCGGTCTTTAATTTGCTACCGCTACCGCCGCTTGATGGCTCGAAAATTTTAGCGGCGTTCTTCTCGGACAAGCTCCTATACAGCTACTATCAATACCAGCGCTACGTCATGCTCGCGGTATTTTTCTTGCTGTTTACGGGCGTTTTGTCGGGGCCGCTAGTTTTCCTTCAGGTGTGGGTATCGCGCGGAATCTGGTGGCTAGCGGCGCAACCATTTGTCTTCTTTGGGTGAAATATGGAGCAAATATCGTACAAACTTGACGCATTTGAGGGGCCGCTCGATCTCCTTTTGCACTTGATAAAGAAAAACAAGCTCAACATCTACGACATCCAAATCTCGGAGCTTTTGGCGCAGTACATGCTGCACATCGAGCAGATGAAGGACCAAAATATGGACGTCTCGAGCGAGTTCCTCGAGATGGCGGCGCGGCTGGTCTATATGAAGTCGATTTTGCTGTTGCCGAAGCACGAGGAGGCCGAGACTCTCAAGCAGGAGCTGACGGGGCAACTTCTCGAATACGAGCAGTGCCGGGAGGTCGCGCGGCGTCTGGCGCAGGAGATGAGCTTTGACTTCATCTCGCGGGAGCCGCAAGAAATTCCACTCGAGATGACCTACTCGCGGCAGCACAACGTCGCGGAGCTATTTCGTTCGTACTTGGATGCGGTGGGCAAGAAAAAACAAAAACTTCCGCCGCCAAGAGAGTCATTTTCGGGCATTGTCTCGAGGAAAATTGTCTCGGTCTTCTCGAAGGTTGTCTTCATCTTGCGCAAGCTGAAAACCCTCAACGAGGCCAGCTATGATGCGCTTTTTCGACAAAGTAAGTCGAAGTCCGATATGGTCGCGACGTTTTTGGCAATTTTGGAGCTGGTCAAGGGTAAGCGCATCGATTTGGACGAGGATGGTCGAAAAATAAGCTTAATGGACGGTGGTGCGAAGCCTTGGAAATAAAAAAAGCGAAAGCTGCGTTGCAGGCGATTCTCTTCGCGAGCGGCGAGCCCATTTCACTTGAGCGGCTGGCCTTGGCGGTCGAGGTGGATAAAGCTACTGTGGACAAGCTCATCCGGAGCCTGATGGACGACTTCGACGGAGACGACAGCGGCATTTGCATAGTTCAGCTGGGCGACAAGTATCAGATGTGCACCAAGTCGGTGTTCTCGGAGTTCGTCCGCAAGGCGATGGATTTGCGCCGGCACACGCCGCTCTCGCAGGCCGCGATGGAGGTGCTCGCGATCATCGCCTACAATCAGCCCGTAACGAAGTCATTCGTCGAGAACATCCGCGGTGTGGATTGCTCCAGCATCGTCTCGAACCTGTGCGTGCGCAACCTCATCGAGGAGAAGGGCCGTCTCGACTTGCCCGGCCGGCCGCTCATCTACGGCACGACGCTTAATTTCCTAAAGTGCTTTGGGATTTCATCTATCGAGGAGTTACCGGAGTTGAAAAACGATGAGGAGCCAGCCGAGGAGGTCGAGGCGGCCGCAGAGGCTGAGGTTGAGAGTGCGGTTGAGCCTTCGGAGGACGAATGATGCTTTGGTATGTTTTTTTGGCGCTGCTGCTAGTGGCGCTTGCGGTCTTGTGGTGCCCCGTGTACGTCCACTTTTACTATAGAGACGCCTTGCGCATAAAGGTGAAGTTTTTGTTTTTTACGTTTGTGCTTCCGCGAGGGAAATCGTCAGAAGAGGCTTCCAGCTTGCAAGGCGATGGGGGAGAGGCGCTAAAAGAAGTCTCCGCGGCGCCCAAAAAAGAAAATAAGCTGTTGTCCTTAGTGAAGGAGCGAGGGGTGTTTGGCTTTCTATCCCTACTACGGGCAACCATCGAAATCGTCGCTAAGTCGGGCAAGAAGGCCTTTGAAAAAATACATATAAAGGCGTTCGAGTTGTCACTGGTGGTCGTCGGCGAGGACGCCGCAGACACGGCCATAAAATACGGTCAGGCTCAAGCGCTTGTTGGTGTGGCCGCGACGGTGCTTTTGCGAGGCGTGAGTAGGCACCTTTGTCAGGTGAACGTGCGGCCAGGCTTTAACGAGAAGGAATCTAGCGTGGATTTTTATGCAAAAGTTTGTTTTTTACCGGCATCTGTGCTAAAAATAGCTATAGGAGCCTTGTTTGACTTCGTCAAAGAGGCATACTACTCAAACACGAAACCAAACCGAAAGGGTGTAGCAAATGAGTGAGCGCGCAGTGAATAACATGGTGGACAACACCATGGAGAAAATTAAGACTTTGGTCGACGTCAACACGATTATCGGCGAGACCATCCGGTTGGACGACGGCACGACGATTATCCCCGTCTCGAAGGTGTCCTACGGCTTTGCTTCGGGCGGCTCGGAGTTCGCCGGCAAGAAAACTTCCGAGGAGAATCTCTTCGGCGGCGGGAGCGGCGCTGGAGTTACCATCTCGCCAATAGCCTTCTTGACGGTGAATCGCGAGGGCAGCATTAGAATCTTGCACGCGGAGCCGATGCCTTCTACGACGGAAAAAATTATAGATCTAGTTCCGGATGTCGTCGACAAAATTGGTGCGATGATTAAAAAATCTGATAAGAAAACTCAAGAAAAGCTCGAGAAGTAAAGCCACTGAACCGATTGGAGTACTATATTTTGAAGCTGACATCTTGCGCGGGCCGCGAGGCCAAAGAAAATAAATTTATTTTCTTTGTGCCCGAGAACTCAACTTTGTTGAGTTCTCGGGTGGCCGAAGGCCCGAAGGGCCTT
>JAZQJR010000127.1:0-17480 GCA_045541715.1 Acutalibacteraceae bacterium | reverse complement strand
ATTCCCCTACCACCCCAAAAATCAACTCCCCCGGCCACACAAGACCGGGAGAGCCGAGGAAGGGGGATCTGTCGGAGTGGGTTAGAACGGACACACTTCAAAATCTTCGGAGCTGAATTTGTCCAATTCGCTAGGATCCATTTCGATATCGGTCATAATAGACCAGCAATCGAGATAACACAACGCTTCTTGATATGCATTCTGTGCGTAATCTAAATAATCACTATTTTTGCTTTTGGTATATTCACGGCTCCAAAAATCGGAAACCTCGTTTTTCAGAACAGCCTTTTTCAAGATTGCGTTTGCCTTTTGCTGAAAGTCCGTCATTGTGTGTCCTTTCGTCTTGTCCTCCTGACACGACTATCTTACCACACAACTATTTACACTGTCAACAATTAATAACCGCTTGGAATCCAACTAATCGGAGCAAGGAACAATTGCTCACCGCTCGAATAATTATTCGTCGTGCAGACGTAAATATTACCTCCGGCTGTAATCTGCCACACACCTACCATGTGTGAGCCTTTCATAATTATACCTGTAACCGATACCGTGGGCTTGAATGCGATTGATCCAATTTTCGCTTGCTGGTCTGCAACAAGGGCAGTCGAGAGTGTGAGATACATTCCATAGCCCTGCATAACACCATTAAAGAACTGGAAATATCCTCCATCAGCTGCTGTGACATAATAACCGCTTTCCCACGTGGGAGTAACAAGGCAATTGTCATAAGCAACACCACCGAGAATATGTGCATAGATCATCGACGCGATGACCTGATGACCAAGATCATTCGGGTGCAAGTTATCACTAATGAAATGGCTAGATCTGCCAAAATTCCACGTCCACGCACCTTGAATGTAAACACATCGGCGAGTGTTGTTGTAATAGGTGATGCCCTGAATGAGCGAGTTTTCAAAATGAATCAACCTAGCGTTAGCACCATTGCCCTTGAACAACATAGGCACAAGAAGAATAATCGCATTCGGGAAATTCGTAAGTGCGTTTACCATGCAATTATGCGATGCAACTTGCATATCGGAAGCCGAGTAGGCCGTTCCTTCATTGAAATCGTTTACACCGCCTGCAATAACGACAAGATGCGTATTTGTCTTTTCGGATGCTGTCATGCCGTTTGCTGCGTTCGTGATCTGAGTATTAAATGGTGCATTCTGTCCACCACTACCTGGGTCACAGAAACCAGTGGAGCCGACACCGTAATTGAATTCCGTTGCCTGCAACTTGTTAGCAAGAAGCGTCGAAAACCGTTTCGTATCACCGTCGAGGTGATCACTTGCACCGGTGCCGTAGGTGTACGAATCACCGATGAAAACGACGTTATAACCCTTGAAATAATCGTAAGGGTCAAGGCTTGCCGCAAGTTTTTCTGGCGTAATCGCACCGTTTGCAATTTTGCCAGCCGTAACAGCACCATCGGCGATTTTGCCAGCCGTAACCGCACCAGCTGCAATTCGGTCTGCTGTAACCCATCCTGCAACATCGATAGCGTCAAGCTCAGTATTGATATCTTCAATCGCACCTTCGTTGTCCGAAATCCTACCATCAAACCGCAAAACTTCCTCGCGGTACGCTTCAATCTGCGCGTTGTAATTACCGCTTTCAACCCAATAATTAACGTTCGTAATCGCGATACCGGTTGGCACGTATTGTCGTGAAATGTAAGAATTGCCATGATGCGTAACCACGGTGAGCGGTTCATAAGGTGCTGAGTTGTCCCATTCTACCGATGTTTCACCTTTACGACCGAAAATCGGCACGTATCGCGAGCCGGTATATTCTCTGTATGCCATATGAAAAACCCTCCTAATCCTGCCAAACCTGACTGCTTGCATCCGTAACATAATAAAGAATCAAACGCCCGTAATTGTCATCTGCGTAATTCGCCCCGGTATCGAAAATGATATCTTCCCAAGCGCTACCCTCGGGAATGTATGCGACGAAATGCCCATCCAATGTCAAACCGAAAAACACCTGTTTGACGTATCGCGAAATAATGTCGGCCATGTGCGCGTCAATCCAGGCATTGAGTTGTGTTTCGTAGTAATCCTCGAACCCGCTTTCCTTGAATTTCTCGAATTCGGCCTTGAGCGCTTCAACGTCCTCATGTGTGATAACAACCTTGTCACCAATATAATCGATATAGCAGATTAGTTTGTGCAATTGCCGGCACAAAGCCAAGATGCGCTGTTCTTGGCTTTCCACGTTCCAATAAAGCTTCGGAATCGTCGGCGTGAATTCCGTGAATCCTGCGAAGTACGGAAACCAACGCTGGTATCTGTCAATTCCGCATTTCATGGCTACCTCCTTACCAGGTTGCATTGAAATCGGCTGTATACATACATATAAACATACTTTCAAGTTCATCGAGCATCATAGCATCAACGCTTTTGAAGCGCTCCGCATAATCAAGCATCATGTCGGTAAAAGCGCCCTCCTTGATGCGCTCAAATTCTTCATCACGTCCAGACGTGACGTAATCGGAATTACCGGATAGAAGCGTCTGCGGATAGGCGCTGTCTATGGTGCGTTCCTTGTAATATTCATCTGACAATGCAAGCGGGTTAATACCGTCTTTCACGCGCTCGTACAACGGTTTGTATTTCGGCATCAACTCGTAGACAAGCTTGCGCCTGAGAATCGTTGCCCATTCCTTGAAAGGCTCAATCGAAATTTCACGATAATAGAACCGGTCAACGAAATACTGGCAAACCCTGTCATATTGCTCTGCATCAAGTGCGGCGCCGCTCCAATCAAGAAGGGGATTAGTCCAGTCAAAAACACCGTTGGCAATCAGCTCGCCGATTTGCACTGTATATACCGCATTCCATTGCGATTTACCGGTATATTCGTCCCATTCTTCAACGTTGATATCCAAATCTGAAAAGTCGTATCTATTCATTACCCTCACCGCTTTCAGGTTGAGAAATCAAACCGTCTTGCGCTTGGCTTTCAATGTTATTAAGGTAATTGAAATTATAACTTTCGATATCGTCGTTGAAATACACGTGAATATCGAGGTCGAAACGCTTATTGACCACATCGCAGAATTGTCTACGTGCTTGCAAGCAATCGAGCAACATGATATTTGTGGGAGCTGTGTTTGCCCTCGCTTCATCTTCAATCATACGTTCGCCTTTTTCAAATGCAAGGTGCGGAATACCGAGATATAGAAGCGCTTGATTCAAGACGTTTTGCGAAGATCTCGCCAGATCTTCGGTGATTAACGGCACTTTAATGTCGAGCACCTTGATTTTATCGACAAGATCCAAAAGCCCGGTATCGCCCAAAACGGCAGGCTCACCGCCTTCAATCTGTTTGAAAAGATTGATAAGTTCTTGTCGCTTTTCCTGCGGCGCAATGCCAATCCACGGTGACATTTGCTGTGTTAGATTTACATCTTCGGTGCGATTGTAATGTGCCATTTTACGCGCAAAAATTTCCAATGCGTTCCAGGGCGAGATACGCGAAAAAGCGTAATAACACAACGCGCCGTTTGCGTCTGTAACCTCGTAATCAGTCAAACCGTCATATCCAACCGCACGCCACTGCGTAGGATAACCGTACATGTTGTATACACCATGCGGCGTTGCAATCAACGTCGTGAAAATCCGTGTCGGTTCATCTTCCTTAAAGGAAAGCGTCGCAACGCCGTTTCGGTGCAATGTCCATTCCAGGAAACGCGCATCGCACGTATCAGGCAGATTAACCCATCGAAAGCGGTTCAATGCAAGGGAAAGAAGCATGTCAAAATTCAGTTGGTATACACGGAAATTGTAGTTCGCGCTTTCCCAGAATCTATCGTTGAAGAAATCGCGCCTTTTTTCCCGGTTACGCTTGCCCATTTTCCACCGCCTTCAATTTAGCACGCGCAAGATCTGCGAGTGCTTCGAGTGCGTCAATTGCACTTTTCGCCTGAGCTTCATCACGCTCAATTTGCGCCTGAATCATCGCATCGCGGGTTTCGCGCATTGAATTTATTTCGTCAGTTTGCAACGCCTGCAAAGTTTTCCATTGTGCGTATAGTTCGATTTCCACCGGCGTTGCGTCCTTAAAATTGCGATTAATAAGCGCATCGACGGATTGCAGCATTTCAGGTGTGAATTCGTGAAGGTAATTCGTAGGCATTTGCTTTACCTCCTTACTGGAAATTCTCGTAAATGGTGCGTTTCCCTATGTCCTCGGGTTTCCTCCATATGGTAACACCACCGAATAAAAAAAATCTAAGTCTGTCCATATACATATCGGGAACTTTGAGATTAGAAACCCAAAAATCACGCAATTTCCAGTACGTGAAATATTTCCCCACGTTCCAATTGCCGTCGAAGTCCCATTGCCTATCGAGCATGTAACCGTATCGCAAGAATTCATCACCGGCACTTGCAATTGCAGATCTGCTCTGCGTTACGACGTTCGCAAAAAGCGCAATCGGTTTCGTCGTGCCATTCCCGCCTGAGAACTGCCCGAACTCGAAAGGTGCACGCAATGCGGCTTGCTTCACGTCGTTGGCAACGTCGGCTGCTGCATTGTCACGGGTGCGCGTGGCGTTTGCAATCGCCGTGTTGTAAGTAGCGAGATTCGCGGCAATTTCAGTGTTATACGTGCGCGTGGCGTTGCCGGTATCGGTCGTGTAGGTGTTCGCATTCGCGTTCGTTTCAGTCGAATACGAACGCGCATTGTTGTTCTTTTCGGTTGTCTGAGTGTTCGTGGCGGCTGAATCGTTCGCGGTTTTCGTGCGCGTGGCATTCGCTTTCGTCGTTGCGGCATTGTTCGCGGCTTGGCTTGTGGTGAGAGTGTTTTGAATGTCACGCATACCGATAGCAGTAGTTTTTTGGTTCTGCGTATCGGCATCGCTTTTAGTCGTTGCGGCTTCTGCTTGATACCCATTATTGAGAACTGCTATCGCGGCTTCTGCTTGAGTTAAGTGAATTGCTACATCCGAGCTTGCAAGTGTAGAGCCTGCGCCTATAAGGCCATTGATAGCGCTTGAAATCGCGCCTGCAACATTGCCAGTTGCAGCCGAGGAAATCGCCCCAACTGCTGCACTTGCGGCACCACTGCCCGCGCTGATTGCCGCTTGCTGCTCCTGCGCCTGAGTTGTCGCAGTAGCAGTCGCATTAGTAATTGCGTTATTAGAGTCGTATACATCGAAATTGTATGAACGTGTCGCGTTTAGAGATCTATCAGCACTTGCGTTCGATGCGGTTGTAATCGCGGTATTCGCGGTTTCAGCAAGTGCGGCATTGTCCGTTACCAGATCCGCATCAGCATCGGCATTGTTCTTCGCTGCTGTTGTTGCAAGCGTGGTATTGCTTTTCGCAGTATCGGCGCTAGCATCGGCATTCGTTTTCGCCGTCGATGCCTTAGAATCTGCGTTAGTTTTCGTCGTGCTTGCCGAGTCGTTTGCGTTGTTTCGAGCGCTTAGAGCAACGTTATCGGCGTTCGTCTTGTTCGTGCTTGCACTTGCGCTGGTATTGGCAAAAGTCGTGTCATAATCGTTTTTACGCTGTACACGGTCGAAGTGAGTACCATAGTCATACTCTGTTGCAGGTGACAAGATCACCGCGAATGTTGGCACTTCCCATGTTCGCAGGGTTTCATACCATGCGCCCGATACCGGGAAATCATGTACGTTCAAATTGCGGAACGTCACGGTAACGCCTGCATTGCCACCAGTCCCCATAAGATGCGCGTCAATCGAGATATAAGGCCATGCAAGCGACATTGCAGCCGAAACGCGAAGCGTCCCGGTGCTGTCCTCGATTCTCACCACATCCACATTGCCGTTTTCGTCTGTTACTTCGATATGTGCATATGGTGACGTGTAGAGCTTCGCAATGTCGGTGTATTGCGCCGGATACCCGAACATCTGTGTATCCAGCTCAAGCAAATCGAGCTGCTTTCGCGTTGCGTTGACCTCGTGGCACGTCGTATCGGCAAAGGTGAAGGATGTACCGAGGGTTACGAGGGTTTCACTTGCGAAGAAAACGCCCTTGATGGTCTGTGCGAATTGCGGCACAAGACGAGCAACGTTGGTTAGAAAAACGTTCAGATCATCCAGATCTACCGCAAAAACCTTCACGGACGGCTGGCCTTGCATGTTGTTGTAATCGCTTGTCGGCACGTGCCATGTTCCCGCGCTTTTCGTCCCCCAGGCTCCGCGCGGGTTTGCGGTCGTTGCAATACATGCAACCGTATCACCGGAATTCAAGCCCAGTGCTTCGACGTGTCGCACGGTCGATGCCTGCCCAAAATTCACATCTTCGGTGAGCAGATAACCGTTATTGCCAACAGGGTTAGAAAGGTACTGAGTTGCTTTCATAGCAAACATAGGCGCATGGCCGCGCTCCAAAATCATGCCGGTTACGTCCACGTCGTATATCCACGTCTGGAAAGCGTCATCGAGCAGGTGCAAGCGCGTGGTGTTCGCTGCCAACATTTCGACCTCGCGCACGAACCAGAACCACTTGCGCACGCCTTTCGAATTCTCATACATCACCGGTGACGCATCGTTTGCGAATAGCGAGTATTCGACCATGATGTAATTGAAGCGTGCGCACACGTCGAAAGGCACCGGCACGTCAATGTAGAGATCTCTATGCAATTCCTTGTATTTCGTCTCGAATCGGTAGCACTCGGAATCTGGAATGGCCGCAAACCACGCATCGCGGTTCGCTTTCGAACCGAAATAAACCACGTTGCCAATGCCCGAAATCGTCCGTGCGCCTATATGCGCTTCGCCCATGTCCCACGGCACCGCGCATAGGGTGATTTTCATCTGTGTTGGGGTGTAACGCGAGTAATCGAACTCGTTATCGTACTTGTATACATCGACGTTGCCGATATCGGGAAAGTTGGAATCACTACGTAAGTAGGGGAACTTCTTCATCGGTGCAACCTTTCCAGATAAAAGAAAATGGGCGCAATTGCTTGCGCCCATTATAACATTGTAGGTGAATGCTAATTACAAAGATGGTCTGATTGAAAAGCGTGCGCCTTTACCGGTGAAAATATCATTACCACCGAGGTTTGTTGCGTTGATTGTATAAACACTACCTTCTATAACATCACCAGTTTCAAGGCTAGTGTAAACCACACTACTGAAAAACATGTTATAAACAGGGTTATTAGCATCATTTTCAGAATCAATATCAACGTTATTCAAATCAAATTGGTAAAGCGTATCAGTAATAGGAACTGATGTTCTGGGAACTTGAATAGCTATCACCTTTTTGCCAGACAAAAATGCTTCAACAATATCATCGATACTTTCTGTTACATTGAAATTACTTGTACCAACAGTACTCCAGCCTGCAACTTCAGCGCCGGTGATATGTACAACGAAAATACCGTTATCACCAACATCACCACCGCCACCACCGCCACCGTCACCGCCACCGGAGCCGGAATCACCGTTGTAAGACGTGTCGATATCGCCCGAATAGACAAGATACGGGTTATCGTCAACGAACTCGTGTTTGGTTTTCTTAGTCATCATGATCACCTACTCATTGGCCACGATGGTTACGATTGCCGTTGCCGTGAAATTCGGGAGTTGGTCATTAGTCGAGGGGTTGTCGTATACGCTCGTTGCCGTAACCGTAATCACGTCACCCTCATCAAGCGTCTTTTGAGTATGTAGAATTCCATATGCATCAACGTAAGTACGCGAATTAAGCTCGATAGGCTCATTGTCGGAATTGACCGCGCTAACGGAGAACATGCCCGCATCAGGTTCAACACCGATAATACCCAACTGGTCGTTTTGAACAGTACCGACCAGATTAAGCGCGAGTTTAACCGTCTCGCCTGCCACGCATTCAAGCGTATCTTCCACGAATTCAAGCCCGGTAGGTGTCATCGTAATTGTCGGAATCACCGTGTTTTCCTCCGTTGTGAACAGCACGCAATTTGCAGCCGGGTTAACACCAATGAGCATAGTAGCCCAGTAATAATACTTGTAAGTGCGGTTTCCGGGATTGTAGAACGGCGGCTCAAGTCCGGTCATGAAATCGCGGCAATAGATAAAATCCTCCGACGTAAGCGCGGCATACACATTCGGAATCGGAAATTCTGGGATGGTGATAACACGGTACTGAATATCGGCCTTGTCGAGATTAAAGACGCTTGCCAGCGTGTTCACATCGAGATTAGCTTGAACCTCGGGAGTAATCCAGAGCACGAGGGTATCGCCGTTCTCATGCACCGGCACCGGAATATGATTGTAAAGCATCGTAGGGAATTTCATGCGCCCCGCCGTTGCGCGAATACCAGTGAGAAGCTCTTTGCCGGTTGCTTCGGTGGTAGGTGCAGCGCTGATCTGATAACGGTACAGACCACCCATACGCGCATCGGCTTCTGCGAAACACTGAATCATGATGTTCATTTCATCATATTCAGCGCTTGAAAGCATCTGTGCAATAGTACCCTGAAGCAAATCGTCATACCCATATCCGTCTCGCGAGAATGCGCGAACGATCTCCTGACGGCTCCACGAGAATTCATAACGGCGCGGTTCTCCAACCGAATAGAACCATTCCACGAATTCGGGTTGTTCTACCTTGAGAAGTGTCTCGTCTGAGAAGTGTCCAGCATGACTTGCTAGGAACTTGATAGCAACATGCCTTTCAGAGTTTCCCCAGCTCATAGCGCTTTTCTTCAAAACTTTCAAGGGATTTTCAAAGCGCTTGTAATCGACATAAGTAGTGTTCAAACCGTTCAAAAGCATGGTGAATTCGTTGAAGAGATCAGAATTCAGCGGCATGAAAAGATGTTCAATAACGTTTGCATAGGCGTTAGTTACAGGATTCGGGATGCGCTGCTGGAAATCGTTCGACCCGTTAAGTCAAAGCCATGCCCGTTCGAGAATTGTAGAATTCAAAACAGCCATGATCAATCACCCAACCTTTCTTTTTGTCTCGTCGTGATATTTACTTGCGTGCTCCATTGGCCGTGCGTCTTAAAGCGTTCCCGCCTGCACTGAGCGTGTTACACGTCACCGCGATTGTAACATTGTTTCAGGGCAAAAAGAAAGCCCCATCAATTGATAGGGCTTATAAATGTCGTTAATTTGGATAGATTTTGAGTTTGCGTTTCAATCCAATTTCGCGAATTTTGAGAATGCAATCGAAGCACAAGTCATAGATTTCACGGTCGGCATATGTTGAAATTGTAACAATGTATGACTTGCCGTCACAGTATTCCCTGCACATGTCGCACTTGAATGCTTCACTCATTCGTTGTCCTTCTTTCCGATTTCGCGTCCCAGGCTTTCCATGCTGTAATCGACGTTTTGCACCAAAGACATGGGCGGCTGGTACGGCTCATAATAATTCGGGAATTCAGGCGTTTGCTGATATTGCGCCGGTACTTGCTGCATATGCTGTGCAGGCTGCATGGGCTGCTGCACCTGCTGGAACTGCGCACCGCCTTGCACCATGCGCACCACCTGATTATTGAGTTTTTCGTTTTGCTCCATGAGCGCTGCATTTTGCGCCTGCAACTGATCAATGATGCTTGCATTAGGATCCTTTACCGGCACCGGCATTTGCGGCGATTGCGGCATTTGCGGCGGTTGTGGCATTTGCGGCGGTTGCGGCATTTGCGGCGGTTGCGGCGGCTGCACCATCTGTACCGGCTGTATCGGTACTTGCATAGGCTGCATGGGCTGCATAGGCTGCTGTACTTGCTGCTGTTGCTGTTGTTGCTGATCTGCCATTGGTCTACCTCATCCCAAAATCGTTGTACCAAAAAACAATACCATAATTATCAACATTGCAATCCGTTATATCACCTGGAAATTCTTCACACAATTCAAGCGAATAATGTTGATTACCGCAATAATTATGCTTTTCATAAAATGCGTTTAGTTTGTCTAACGTTAACGTGCTCGTATGTAATGCACCTGTAAAATGCTTTCCAATTAAAACCGTTTCGCCGCATTGCTTACATCTAATATACAAGCGATTATTAGCCATTTCCAACTCCTAAAAGAAAACCCGCTCCGGTATGGCTCGAAGCGGGTTTGTAGCCGTAGCATTCCGTTTAATGCATCACCCCGTATGCATGGGCGGGAACTGTAAGCGCCCCGGGTTGCGTGTCGGTGCCCATCACAGGCCGCATAGCCCGAATCTACGCTGAAATGCATTTCAACCGGTGCCACGGTAGATGTATTATCTACCCGATAACGTTGAACGTCAACATCGAGCCTTTACCCAGTGCAACTTGCTTGATCTCGATTTCCAAAGGCGGATCCCAAGGAGCAGCGCCGAAAACTTCGAAGGCGTTTTTGACGGCGCTAAAAATACCTTTCGATACCGCCTGATATGCCTTGCCTTCATCGGAAATGAGCACGACGCGCGGTGCGGTTTCGATTTCGCCGCTGTCCTCGTTAAGGATTTCGCGAATTTCGACAAGGATGTTTGCAACTTTGATTTGTTTGTTGATGAAATCAGCGACACGGAACTGCGGATTGTTGAGGGCTGCGAAGATCTTTGCATCTTCCTTACGGTTGCCGGTAGGCTTAATTGAGCAAACCATTTTCCCTACGTATTCGTTCGTTGCGGCAATAGTTGCTAGTGCGTTTTCTGCCATTTTAATTCCTTTCTATGCGTTAAGAACGTTGATAAAAGATTTCTCCAGTTGCGCTTTATCCTGCGCTGTAACTTCGGTGAATTCCAAAAGTTCGATGATCACGGCATTTGCGAGCAGTACCGGTGATGTAAATTCCAAGTCGTGCACGCTAACCGAATGCCCAGAGTTTTCAATGGCTTCACTGTATATGGTGAAGTCAATCGACATATGACCGCGCTTGGTTTCCCGCTCCACGTACACCGCCCATTGACCCTTTGGATTTTGCCTTTGCTGGTAAATCCAGAAATCCTTAATCATGGTGATACCACCTGCCCGTAAAGTACGTGAAAGCCGTGAAAGCAATTGCGAAAACAAATGCAATCCAGATATCAGCGCACATGTCAACTCCCTTCCCTCGAATGCCTGTTGAATAAGGTGCGCGGCTTGCAAGGTTTACGGCACGAATAAACGCCGCGCACCGTGTGATGAAGGTTACCAGGTATCGTTTAATGTGTCAACAATTATTTTACACCCACAAAAGAAAGCACTTCAAAGAAAGCTTCGCGCGTTGACGGGGAGTCGTAACGAAGCCCTCCCACGTAATAAATTTGCACGAGTACTTGCATAAGATTAGACGATTTCGAAACGGCTTGGTAATTGATGCTCGAGTCACGTTTTGTGAGCGTGTAGATGTTCGCCGCGCCTTTCGGTAACTTTTGCGTCACGAACCATAAACCACGCTTTGAATCTACCCATATTGCGAAAGTAACCTTTCCCCATTTGAAGGCGAATTTGTATCGAGCGTTCGAAGTTTTGCGCATGATCTCGCCGTTGGTTTCGTCTCGAAATTCATTGTCGAAGATAACGGCGCTTTCATCGTGGCCTTGGAGCATGCGGCCTACCAATGTATAAGCCTTTCGGTCATCAGCGTCCCACGGCTCCACGTAATGCAAAAGCACGGTTTTATTCCGGTAATACGAATACCCGAATTTTGGAATACGATTAATGCCGAGGTTTCGCAAATACGGGCAGGTGAGGTCAACCGAATTACCGAGTAGATACACGTTATACTGATATTCTTCGCCCGGTTGCTGTCTTGAAATCGAATCCAAGACGTTGGCAAGAATCAAAAATTCATCCGGTAGATATCTATGATACCTATCTTTAGAGTCAATCACGCATTCGTCGAAAATGAAACGCCGTGGTTTAATATACGTTCTTTTCTTTTCGCGCTGAAAATTCGTCAATGCCACGAAATAGCAAATAACCTGATAATCGGGCTTTTCATCTGCAATCGGCCTTTTTGCGATATACCCGGTATGCTTTTCAACCTTGAAAACATATTCAGTGAAGAAACCATCGTTTTGCAGCTTGTCGAAATAACAGTTTTCAACAGCTTTCATTTCCTCGTTCGTCCGGCAGATCTCGCAGAATTTCTCACCGGCGGATATGAACCGTTCAACGCACTTCAAGCGCAAACCAAATGTTTTACCAATGTCTTTCGCACCTAGCACAAGGCATATCTCCCCATTGGTGCCTGTCTGATAACTCATTGTCTTTTGCCAGTCGTAATATTTAGGCATCGAATAAACCTCCATCCATATTCAGCACGCCACCGGAGTAAACCAGCTTTCTACCTGTATTAACGCTTGGGTTATTGCGTAAGGCAACCCGCATGTTAATACCGTTTTCAGGGCTGGAAATGTCGTTAACGGTTTTGGTCATTGGGTAAAGAGCAAGTGCGGACGGCTCCGCAACTAATTCTGTATTGCCTTGATAATCGGTGATTTTCTCGAATACCTGCTCTGTCCATTCGGGGAATTTACGCGCATTCATCCGTATAACGTCGTTCGCGTATGTGACATTGTAGCCAAGCATAAGATTGGCAATCGCGCTGAAATTCCAACCACACGCATAGAGTCTGTCTGCAAACCCGTTCAGGCCGATAAAAGACGATACCGCGCTTGTCCTACGTCTTGTCGGTATGCCTGCCAACGTAAACGAAAAATGGCGCCTATTGTCGCGCTTGTCGGTTTCCTGCAAGCAGTAAGCTTTATTCCATGACGCACAGAAACGATCCGCAATGAATTCCCTTTCGTAATGGCCTATGTTTTTCAGTTCGTCGTACATGCTCGGGTATACGCTTTTCACGCGCACGCATACACGTGCCTTACCCTTGTCGATTGCATGTCCCAGACGTTCCAGGGACGTCTCCAGTGCTTCAAGATCTGATTTACGACATAGCACCTTTATGGAGTCGGTATCGCCGTTGATGACAGTTTCGCAATGCGGATCCATGAGCTTAATCGCGCAGATCTGTGCGATTCTCGACCATCCCACGATTCGCTGTCCGAGTTGGTACCAAACTTTAGGATTTTTCGGAGCATTGCAGATACCGAAATCGCCTTGATACTCAATGCCCGAATGAGTAAGGATGGTATCGCGCCGGTATTGGTTGGAGCACGAAATACCGAAAATCGAATTCAGATCTGCTTTCAAACCGAGATAGACCGCTTCAACGTCTGTATCCGGTAAAGTCCCGCTTTCCATTTCCGCAACTATTGCCGGTGCAATTCCCAATTCTTTCAGCTTCGAACCATTGGATATGCCACGACTTGCGAAATATTCCCCTCGCGCTTTCTTAAATTCGTTTTTGGCCTTGTAGAATTGCATGACACTGATAACATCCATGTCGCATGGCTTGGAAAATCGGCCTGTTTCGTAACCATGCAATGCTTCGACCGTATCCCATTCGTAACACTGCCAGATCTCCCAGGCCGTCAACTCTGTGATATACAATTCGGCTGTTTCGGCACTGATGATCTTTCCAAATGCATGAGCAGCATTCGTGACGCAATCGCAGTACTTTCTACGTTCCATTTCGTCGTTGTATGCCTGTTTATCACCGTTTTCCTCGCGTATCTGTTCCGGAGTTCTGTAACGTGCGGATGCTAACGGGTGAATGCCGTCACGCTCGAAGACTGTCCCATTCTTGGGACGCAAACCGCAAAACCTGAAACAAGCGTAGAACGCCACCGGAAACGGCTTGTCCCATGAATCAAGCACCTTTTCGAACGTGATTTTGCCGATTAGCTCGAAAGCCAAATCGAGCACGAACGGCGGCATTTCCTTGAAGCCTATCGGGTAGACGTGTGAGCAAATTTGCGCCGGATGCTGCGAAGTTGCGTCAAAACCTGCAATCACTTTATCAGTGCCTACCAGGTCATAAGGAATCGATGCGTTTGCGGATGCTACGAACGTGAACCCGCCACGTGTGGCCGCGAACATGGTAAACAGTTCATCATCTGATTTCGGTTGTTCAGTTCGGCACCTATAAAGCCAAAACCGCCCGACGTTGTTTTTCTGGCCGTTGCCGCGCAACCCGTCGAAGCGCACGCGTCTGCGTTCGCGCACGATGCCCGTTTTCGTAACGACGTTAAGCCCCAAACGCTCGACTTTTATATCAGGGTTGCGCCTGCACCACCAACCGAACCATGCAAGCAACGTGTAAATATCGCGCTTCGCATAATCGGTTTCATCCAGTGATAACGGAGTTTCAGGCGTGCGAATCAAATCATAATCCCACTCACCTACGCCCTTTGAATACCCGCAATCATCGCCCATGCGCTGCAAACTCTGCTGTGAAAAAATGAGCGTATCCCAGATTACAAGTACGGGATTACCGGTTTCGTCCAGTACCGTAAAGGTGATGGGCTTTCGAGCGCTTTTAGCAAGCACGCGCACGTCATGCCGATCTAACCAAGATGAAAGACCATACATATCAAATGCAAGGTTATGACAAAGTATCACCGGCACATATGCAGCTTGACCGTCTGCAATCTCGTCCAGGGCTGCATATAAATCAATTGCATGCCGGTATATGCGCATATCGCAATGACTCTCCACGTTGGTAGAATCTATTTCGCTTATGTCCGCACCATCGAGCAGCCCCAATTGATGCGAAACTGGAAACGCGAATATACACCCATTGTCGTTCACGTTGGTTGTCTCGCTGTCATATGCGCCGATGATGCGGTAAGGTTTTTTCGATTTCGACATGATGCTATACGGTTACGGAATTATCAGCCGTTTTAATTTGAATCATGATTTTCACGGCTTCGTACATTGCATCGCTGTCCTCATCGGCGTATAAAGCTTCGCCGACCATATCTTCTACTTTATCGATTAAATCAGCTAAACTTCTTACTTTGAAATAATCAAAAAGTGCTGGAATGATTTTAGATTTATCAATCATGCCTGTTTCTAGATCTGTTGCGGTATCTCTCCATATATCGACGGTTGCGCCGATGATTCGCCTACCAACCGAGGTTTGATTTATAAGCGCATACGCTTCATATTCACGTCGAATAGCATCATTTTGCATCGATTCTTCTAGTACGATTTCAGATCTGCTAATAGCCTGTTCGCGTTGTTTAGGCGTTGCCGCAATGAAATCACTTCTCTGACCTTCAAGGTCAATACCCATTTTCGAAGCGAGGTTACGAATGGGCTTGCTAATTTTCTGTTTCGGTGCGCTAGGGTCATACGTGTTAAGCGCATTTTCCAGATCTTGACGCGCAACAGCCCGATACCGAGCAGCATTCGCACCGCTTGATTCTTCGGCTTTCTTTAAATTGCGTTCAGCAGATCTGTAATATCGCCTGCGTGCATTATATGCATCAGTAGAATTAAACTCACTTTTAGCCATTGATAAAATCTCCCTTCCATGTGATAATTGTTTACTATATCAATAATTCGATTGAAAGGAAATACGTTAATGAAAAAGATAACGCTTACATGTCCGTTTACCGGCGTTGAATTCGATTGTCTAGAAGATGCTGACGGCAACATCATTGCAAGGCATGCACTTACCGGTAAAGAGATCTCTATGAATTACAATTATTCGATTAAACGCTACAACATCAAACGTGAATTCTTCGCCCATGTCGAAACCGTCACGTTTTCCCAAGCATGCGAAATCCTCGACGTGAGTAGACAGAGAATTTCGAAAATCGCAGCTACCGGTGTAATCCAGCCGCATACCGTTAACGGCGTTCAAGTATTCACTTTGACAGACGTGCTAGACTACAAAAAGACACGAAAAGTTGGAGCACCTGCGAAAGAGGGTTAATCATGGAACAAGAGATCATCAATGCAATCGGTAGTGTTGGCTTTCCAATTGTTGCATGCTGTTATATGGCATGGATGCATCACGAATCGGAAGAGCAGCGCATCAGGGACGAACAACGTCACTCCGACGAGCGCACCAAACTGACAGAAGCGCTCACGAAAATGAATTCAACGCTTGATTATATTCTGCAATGGATAAAGAAGGACGGTGAAGAATAAATGATGCGAGGTATAGACGTATCAAACTGGCAAGGCGGTATCGTTCCGTCACAACTCAATTCGATTGATTTCTGTATTGCGAAGGCCACAGAGGGGATGTGGTTTGTAGACCAGTTCTGTGACGGCATCATCCAGGATTGCATTGCACACAATATCCTTTTCGGATATTACCATTTCGCAAGTCATACGGATGCGGAATCAGAAGCGAAGTATTTTTGGAATAACACGCTAGGTTATTCCGGTCATGGTATCCCGGTGCTCGATTACGAATGCTGGCAAGGCACTGACGTATATTGGTGCGAATGCTTCATAGAGGAATATTACAAACTTTCTGGTGTTTGGCCGATACTGTATATCAGCGCTTCGCATTGCGCGGATTTCAAAAGTTCGTGGATCCCTGAAAAATGCGGGTTATGGCTTGCCGGTTACCCACAAGCATTCGAAAATTGGGCAGATGTTGAAATGCCTTATGACATTTCCCCGTGGGAATTCTGCGCAATCTGGCAATTCACATCAAGCTTGAAACTCGATAATTGGGAGCTTGACGGTAATTATGCGTTCATGGATAGAAAAGGTTGGAATGCTTATGCGGGATTTCGAAATGCCCCCGAGGATAAAGAACCCTATAATTCGGGCAATTCTGAAAACACGCCCAAAGGCAAGACATGCGAAGAACTCGCAGATGAAGTCATGGCCGGGAAATGGGGCAATGGTTGGAATCGAGAACAAGCAATCACCGCAGCATATGGAGCGAGTACGTACAACCACGTTCAAGCCATCGTCAACAAGCGAATGGGATTGGAAGGATGTTGATAACCAATGGAAGTGTTTATCGTGATCACTGTGATACTGGGCTTCTTGCTTGTATTGGTAGCACTCGGTATTGTCGTTAAGTTGGTGCTTGACGCTGTTTTGAAGATGAGCGACACGAAAGCGGGAAAGCCTGTTGTGTACATGTTAAAGGTTTCGCCTGATGGGGAAATGAAAATTCGGAAATACCGGGGAAGTGTTAATTACTTGTCTGAGAAGAATTGGAAATAGTGCTAGATATTTGTTGACAGTGACAACAATTAGGTGTATATTAGACCTTGTCGGAAGGCAATTGAGAGAAAGGCAAGGCAATGGCATACTTCGAAAACATGGTAGCAGGTCAAAAGCTTAAAGTATTCGCAATCGACATTCCCGATAATGCAATTGAGATTTTGACGAAAGCTCTTGCATATCAGAACTTGTCGATGGTAATGTATGACTTGTACGTTGAAAGCAAGTCTGAGAATGATTGGAAATCAGTTTGCGAACATGACCAACGTTCGCAAGGCTTGTTGGATGCGTACAAAATCATTGCATGTCGTGAAGTGATGAATAATCGTCATGCCATTTTCGAGGAAATCGTGTTTCTCGCAACGACGTTTGAACGTGAAGATTTAATTCCTGACCGCGAAATTCAACCGCACCAACTCTAACCCACTCCAACAGATCCCCCTTCCTCGGCTCTCCCGGTCTTGTGTGGCCGGGGGAGTTGATTTTTGGGGTGGTAGGGG
>JAZQJR010000126.1:0-4208 GCA_045541715.1 Acutalibacteraceae bacterium | reverse complement strand
CCGTAGGGCCTTCGGCCAGCCCAGAGCTCAACAAAGTTGAGCTCTGGGCCACAACGAAAATAAATATTTATTTTCGTTGGCCTCGCGGCCGGTGCGGCTAAGCGAAAGCAATTTTTTCACAAACTATAATCACAAATTTATATCAAACGCGATAAAAACGGTTAAGCAGATGACGCGATGCCATCTGCTTAATTTTGATGCATTATTTGCGAAGGCCGAGTTTCTCGATGATTGCACGGTACCTGTCGATGTTCGACTTTTTGAGATATCCGAGCAAATTCCTGCGCTGACCGACCATTTTCAAAAGGCCGCGTCTCGAGTGATGATCTTTCTTGTGGGTCTTCAAGTGGTCAGTCAAATCGTTAATTCTCTTTGTCAAGAGCGCGATTTGCACCTCCGGAGAGCCCGTATCGCCCTCGTGCATAGCGTAGGTCTCGATAATCAATTTTTTCTCTGTTTTCAACATATCTGTTCCACCTTTTATATTTATTTCCATAAAACGCAGAATAAGGCGGGTGTTCACCTCACCGAGGAGGCTGTACCCTTAATCCGCGAAATAGGCCGGTTTGTGAGCCTCCAGGAAGGGTCCATTAAACTTAATTGCAAATGTACAGGTATAGCTGTTCTTTTGTGGCATTATCCATATGCACAAAAAAGCCGCCTGGTCTTGGTAGTTATAAGGGACTTGAGAGAAACCAGCAGTGATGCGGGCTCAAGCCACTTACAATGTTTACCGAATCTTGCATTCGCCTTAAATCGATAACTTTTATGCTTATTATTGTACCAGAGGCGATAAAAAAATTCAATATTAACTTTCATGTCATCTTAAAAATTTTTAAGGTGGCAATTTTGTTTTTTACGGAGGAAAACCATGCAAATATTTTTGTTAATAGTAATTTTCATTTTAATAGTAATCAATTTGAAACAAGCGGATGAACTGAGAGACCTCGAAAGAAAAACTCTGGATGGGTTCAAAATCGTCTGCAAAAAATTAAAACAAAGCAAAGCAAAGGAGATGAGTAAAGTGATACATTTAGATGACAAAGCTTATCTTACGCCGCCAGATAACGAAGCTATTCCGGTTTTAAAATGCTTTTTCTGCGAAGAAGATGTTTACGAAGGCGATGAGTATTACGTTCTAAACGGTTTTTACTGTTGTGAAGATTGCATTGATATCCACTTCAAATTTACAGCTGAGCTTCCCGATTATGATTCGTAGTGCCGCGCTGCCAGTGGCAGAAACAGTGGTGCTATCGAATAGGAAGAAATACAGAGCAGTGCGAAGCGCTCCAAGCAAGCAGTGCGACAATATTTCTGACCGGGCAGCCGAAAAAGCAGAACGAGATTACGAAGATTTAAAGAGCCGAGGTGAAATTTAAGATGGAGAAATCAGTTTTTGAGACGCTGTTTGAAATTAACGTGAACGACCAGCCGAGAGCCTCGGCGCGCAAGTCGCGACCAGAGAAACTCTCTATGCGAAGTTTTAATTCCAGCGAAAAAGTCAGTTTCTGACGCCTGCCACCTAAAACCTGACTACTCTCAGGATAGTGCCCCATATTTGCTGGCGAAATTCTTGGAATGATGTATCGTAGAAAACAATCCAAAGTTTCCGCAAAGCGAATCGCAACGCCAGGTCGAGAGCCTCGACACGCAAGTCGCGTACAAAGCTTTTATATGTTTTTTATTAGAATTGCTCGCGATTTAGCGGAATTTTGCGAAAGGGTTTGTCGAAATGGGCAAAAGACTTTGATTTGATGATTCGCAGAGACAAAATTGCTGCTGACGATATTGCTGAGGTTATCGATTGGTGTCAGAATGATAGCTTTTGGCGAAGCAATATCCTATCTGGCAAGAAAGTTCGAGAGAAATACCAGCAACTTCGAATGCGAATAGAAAGCAGGTGAGCGGGTGAAGACTCAAGATGAAGTAGCCAAAAGCGCTGAGATGTGCGTTCTTGGCGCGATATTAATAGACGAAAAAGCTCTGGCAAATGTCGTTCAGACATTAAAACCAGAGCATTTCTATTTTGACGAGCTGAAAGCTGCATACCAAGCAATTTGGGAGCTATCAAGCGAAGGGTGCGTGGCCGCACAGGCCAAGTCGCGGAAGAGCTTAAGTAGAATTTAAAGCACATCGGTCGCGAGAGAATGAAACCGCGTGAAATCAATATTTTTGGTTGATTGTGCCTTGGAGCGCGAAATCGTTTCTTTTGCGAGCTTTTCTTTTCGCAAAGAAAAGCGGAGAACAACACAAAAAGCAACTAAAAACTGTTGGCGACATCGGAACACAGATTTTTGAGGGCTACAGCAACGATGGACAAGACGTGGAAAATCGTTCGCATACTGGATTTTCTCGGCTTGATGAAATTCTAAAAGGGATGTCAGCTGGAAATTTAATAATTCTCGCGGCAAGACCAAAATTTAGGAAAACAGCCTTTGCCCTTTCAATTGCTGAGAATGATTCGCGGTGACGCGCTGCCGGTGGCAGATAAAGCGGCGCTGACGAATAGGAAGAAATAACGAGCAATGCGAAGCGTGCCAAGCGAGCAGAGCGACTATATTTCTGACCGGGAATAGAAATCTGGCAAGACGGTTGCGTTTTATTCGCTGGAGATGGAAAGTTCAGAGATTTACGAGCGGCTGCTTTCTAAGATGGCTCAAATCCCAATGAATACGCTGATTGAGCGCGGAGCCCGCGCAGGCAACGTCGCGCTAAGGTTTTGCGCGAATAATTAGCCTATCCACGCGGAAGAAGTTTTTGCTGGTATGTGTTCGCCGAAAAGAGAATCTTAAAGCTTGGGTGAAAATAAAAAAGCTTGTTGATTGCGGATCGTGGAAAACGCGTGAAATTGAGCTTTTTGGTTTACTTGTGACGTCGTGCGCGAATCCGTTTCTTTTGTGAGCTTTTCTTTTCGTAAAGAAAAGCGGAGTGTTTAGCTTCGGAGCTTGGAGTTCCGATTTTGTGTTTATCACAGCTAAATCGAACAAGTGACGAAAGTACTCGGCCAAGTCCGTCAGAGCTTCGAGACAGCGGTTCTATCGAGCAGGACGCCAACAAAGTTATTTTGATGTGGAGTATCGAGAAAAATTTGAATGAGCGAGGTTTAGTGGAAAGTAAAACCATTGGAGTTGACGTAGCTTTGAATCGGCGTGGCACAACAGGTGTCACGCTGTTTAAATTCAACGGAAATTACATGAAATTTACGGAGCTTGACCGCAAATATGAGGAACCAAAACCGAAGAAAAGTTGGAGGTAAAAGCTATGGACATCAAATTGGTGAAGAACTTGCTGGGAAAAACAGTCTATTACGATACTGGACAGATAAATTTTGATGGCTGCACCATAAAAGATTTTATTTTCACAGCGTGCATTTTGCGTAAAAAGAAAAATGGACCGCTATATTATCAAGCTGAGTTAATGGACGCAGTGGGCAAAAATTCAATAATAATCGTACCACTTGAGAAAGTCTTAACTAAAAGTGAAGTGTGAGGTGAAGCGTTTTGAGGAAAAAAGACCAGCGTGACGCTGGACCCAAGTTCGCGCTAATGTGTGCAGAAAAACCTAAGCATTCCGAACGCGCAATGACTTCGCGTGAGCTGAAAAATTTGTACTACCTAAAAAAAGAAATCAAGCAACAACAGCGACGGATTGCCGAGCTAGAAGCAGCAGCGACTAATTGCTCAACAAAGATTACTGGCTTACCGAGCGGTAAAGGCATCTCTGACAAAATCGGTAATTATGCGGCTCAGATTGCTGATTTAAAAGCATTATTAGACCTGAACTTGAAGAAATGTTTTTATGAGCTGAACCGACTTGATAGGTTTGGGCGGAGGCTGACTTATCGCTTTTGTTGAACTCAGCAGTTACTTTGCTCATCTCCGAAGCCAAAACTCGCAAATTTGAATTTATTTGCTTAAGAGCTTCTCTGTAAGCTTTTTCGCCTTCAAGCTTAATCGTTCCACCGAATGTATTTGACCCGGCCATTTTCCTCACCTCCTCACTCAGTCTGGCCACCACCCATCTTTGCTTGATAGCGCTTTTTTTCTTAACTTGCACCTATTAAAAAAGGAAAGGCGTGCATTGACACGCCTTCATCATCTTTGAGTTAAATAATACTTTATAGCTTCGCCAATAAACCTCGCTGAACTCTTACTGAACCTGCTATCGAAGTGGTCAATCAACTTTGCGCAGTTGGCCTCGGTTTTCTT
>JAZQJR010000125.1:0-9791 GCA_045541715.1 Acutalibacteraceae bacterium | reverse complement strand
AATGGCGTCGGGCGAGCAAATATCTGTAGCGCTTTTGGCCATGGCGATTGAGCGCTTAGGCTTCCCGGTGACGTCGCTACTGGGGTGGCAAGCTGGCGTCATGACGAGTTCTACTTATGGCAGCGCGATGATAACGAGGATAGACCCAGGACGGATAAAGAAGGAGCTCGACAAAAAGAACATCGTGATTGTGGCGGGCTTTCAGGGACTCAGTCAATACTACGACGTAACGACCCTAGGGCGAGGCGGCTCGGACACTAGTGCTGTAGGAATCGCGGTGGCCTTGAGCGCGGATCTTTGCCAGATATACACAGACGTCGAAGGGGTCTACACGGCGGACCCAAGGCTCATAGCCAAGGCGAAAAAACTCGACGCGATCTCCTATGACGAGATGCTAGAACTTGCGACGCTGGGCGCGCAGGTGCTGAACAATCGCTCAGTCGAGATAGCGAAAAAACACAACGTAGAATTGGAAGTATTATCAAGTTTCGTAGACGTGCCAGGCACGATAGTGAGGGAGGCAGCTAATGTGGAAAAAATGCTGATAAGCGGAGTGGCGAAGGACGATAAAGTCGCGAAGATATCCATCACGGGGATACCGGACTCGCAAGGGTGGATTTTCCGGATATTCTCTAAGCTTTCCGCAAGAGATATAAACGTGGACACGCTCCTGCAAACGGCCGTACACGGCGACCGGCGAGACATATTCTTCACGGTCAAGGAGGATCGTCTGGATGACACCATCGAGGCATTAAGCAAGTTTTGCGAGTCGATCGAGGGTGCCAGCTTGACTTACGATAAGAACGTCTCGAAGGTCTCGATTGTCGGGGCGGGCATGCAGACTCACGCGGGCGTAGCCGCGAAGATGTTCGAGGCGCTTTTTACTGCGAATATCGACATCCAAATGATTGCGACGAGTGAGATAAAAGTTTCGGTCATCGTCGCGCGCGAGCTCGCTGATGAGGCTGTCCGCACTGTACACAACGCGTTCTTCACGACGATGGACTAAAAGGTAAAGGTGGGTATTATGGTAACGAAAGAGGAGATTCTAGGCGTCTCGAGGCTCGCGAAAATCGCGATAAGCGACGGCGAGGCACAGCACTTTACCAAGGAAATTAACGATGTTTTAAAGTTTGTCGACATGATTGAGGAAGTCGAGCAGAAAAGCGAAGACCTCGCGGTCGAGAGGGGAGTGTGAGGGCAAAAATGAGTCACTCAGGAAGAATTCGGCAGATACAAAACCTGCTCACGACGAAGCAAATTTCTTGCGTTGAGCTGACCGAAAAGTATTTGCGCGAGATAGAAAATTGCAATGGCGAACTCAATGCCTACGTTGAGGTAACGCGCGATGTAGCCCTTGATACAGCCCGAAAAGTCGACGAGAAAATCGCTCACGGTAAGGCCTTGCAGCCGCTCGAGGGCGTGCCGATGTCGCTGAAGGATAATATCTTTACCGAAGGCATAAAGACGACGTGCTGCTCGAAGATGCTGAGGGACTATGTGCCCGCCTACGACGCGACGGTTTGGGCGCTCCTAAAGGCGCAAAATGCGGTTCTCCTCGGCAAGACCAACATGGATGAGTTTGCGATGGGGTGCTCATGCAAGACGTCTTGCTGCGGCGGCTCGAAGAATCCTCATGACTTGACGAAGGTCCCCGGCGGCAGCTCTGGTGGCTCGGCGGCGGCGGTTTGCGCCAATATTTCAGCCTACTCGCTCGGCACCGACACCGGTGGCTCAATCCGCCAGCCGTCGAGCTTTTGCGGAATCGTCGGTCTGAAGCCAACTTATGGGGCTTTCTCGAGATACGGCGTGGTGGCCTTCGCTGATTCGCTTGACCAAGTTGGCCCGATGGCTGCGACCGTCGAGGATATCGCGATAATTTTCGACAGCCTTGCCCAGAAAGACCCGCGCGATGAGACTTCAATTAGCTCGAACGGACGCTCAGCTTTTTCCAATTTAAAAAAGGACATCAAGGGCGTGCGAATCGGCCTACCAAGGCAATATTTCATTGGTCTTGATGCCGACGTTAGCAAGGCCATTCGCGACGCCATTGAGGTCTATAAGGGCCTGGGCGCGCAGTTTGTCGAGCTCGATATGCCCATCATTAAGTACTCTTTGCCAATTTACTATGCATTAGCGACCTCAGAGGGTGCCAAAAACTTGGAGAAGTTCGACGGCATAAGGCTTGGCCAGCATGTTAGTGACTCCATTGACGAGAACCGCGAAAGTGGCTTCGGCGACGAGGTTAAGCGTAGGCTTTTGCTGGGAACATATATGCTCAACTCGAAAAAAGGTGCTTGGTATCTAAGCGAAGCTAGAAAAATTCGCGAGCAAATCTTTGCGGCATTCGATGAGGCGTTCTCCAAGTGCGACGTCATTTTGAGCTCCACCGTGCCCAGCACGGCCACGCCTCACGACTTCGTGCCGCAAGACCAGATGCAGTCCTACATGTCGGACATCTGCACCGTTCCCGCGAATATGGCCGGCTTGCCCGCGGTGTCTGTGCCTTGCGGTACGGACTCCGATAACTTGCCCATCGGTATGCAGCTCATCGGCGCAAGGCAAAACGAGGCGGCCATCCTAAATGTTGCACATCAATTTGAGTTGGCCACGAGTTTTATCGCCTTGAGTGGCGTTAATATGGGTGTAGATTTAGAGGAATGTCAGAGTTCAAGGTAAGACAAAAAACTTTTTAACCCCACGTCAAAATTAAGAAGCAAAGATCGTGATATACCAGAGCACTACCATATCGTTAGTAGGTGCCGTTTCAAACTAGTTCTTTTCTGAAAAATTCTTACTCAAAACGAAAATAAACCACTGCTAAACTTTTAAAAGTTTAGCAGTGGTTTGTAATGAAACACCATATACCAATACTTTTTGCTTTTAAAGCCAAGCGATTCTATGAGCTTTCTGTTTTTGGGCGCATCGAGTAGGTTTCCTGTAGAAAGATGATATTTCATAGCAACTTTTTCATAGGCACAGACGGCATGTATTTTCCTTGTTAGCACAATTTTGTCAATAACATCGATACGCAAATCGCAGTGCGTGTCCGAACAAGACGTTTCGCACATAAATTTGAACTTGATGTAAAGTTCTGCACGAGCTTGTTTTTTAGAAATTAAGCCTTTATAAATCTCGCGTAGCAAATATAAAAATACTTTAAATTTCGGGAGGTGTTGATCAGATAATTATGCTAACGGATTTATTGACATGAAGGGCCGCGTAAAGGAACATCGTTAAATCAATCTTTTCGAGGGATCAGGAGCCGCATTCCCCATCGATGAGCTGTTTTGTGGTTCTACAGTAAGCTTTCTAAATCCAAACTTGTCTTTTTTTGAATGCAAAAAATGCCACATTTCATCGAGCTCAATCACGACGCTATCGTCAATTGGCGCCGGTTTGGAATAGTTTTTTTCCGCAAAACTATTCACCCAAACGAACACCGAATGAACGTTGACATAAAAAAACTTGGCGATGGTTCGTAACGAATATTCATGTGCATACATCCAGATCGCCAGGAGCGTTTCTTGCTGGCCAAATTGTCTGCCGCATTTTTTACATTTGTAACGCTGCTCGCCCTTTACAAAGCCTGCTTTTACGTATTCATTTGACTCGCACTTTTTTGCACTTGTAATATCTATAGCGTCCTTTTCTCTCTATTATATTACGTTTGATTATTTAGAAAACACTCCCCGATTTCGGATTCTTTCAGAACGCTATCGCAACCGAAGAAATCGGCTTTTCTCTCCGTTTTTCTTTGATCGATGGTATTTGCAATTTTGAATAACTCTCTTAATTTCGCAAGAGGGCACTAATATGATATAATAGGAATAGAAAATAAGAGAAGCCCAAAATGAATAAAGAATTACATCGGCACGATATAAGTGATATCAGCGGGGAAAAGATCAAGCCGCACACGATTGGAGAAAAGAGCACGTGTGGAGGAAATGCTTAGAACACGCGGGAATTCATAAAAGGAGTGTTGCTCATGGTATGCCGTTACGATTTTTTGATACAGACGTTACCGTTGCTGATTGTTTAGCTACAGAAGCGCTAATTGCCTAAATTCAAGCTGAATGCTTGCTGTGGCGTTGCTAAATTCCTGTATATGCAAGCAAATATTCTGTACAATCAAGTTCTGAAAAAAATGTATAAGGAGCCGCTTGTTTTAACTTTTACCGTTTGTAAAAATCGTGGTTATGTATGCGATATTAGCAATGCCCTTGCTGGCTGATCGATGTTATGACACTGACGCTATTATCATATGCGCGCTTCAAGCGGAAGCGATACAAGCATTCCTTCGAAGAAAAACTGCCAAATTCTGAGCAAAGACGATAAGAATATTTACAAGTTGCGACACCTCATTGGGAATGCACTTTTGATTCAAAATATGGCGCGGTATTGTAACTCGTTACGCTAAAAATGTTACATCTTCTGTTGCTGCCGTTCAAAATGGACACATCGACCTTTGGTTGAAGATTTATTGACAACCAGTCGGTGTGCCCAAACGACTTGTCGTTTGGGCGGCTCAACGAAGTTGAGCGCACGGCGCCCCGCTGAGGCTAGATCTTTGAAAAAGGAGTCATTTACAGACATGCAAAAAAGGCAAAAAATGATCATCGGGAACTGGAAAATGAACAAAACGCCGGAAGAGACCGAACAGCTAATAAACTCGATAAAAATACAGCTTGATGGGACGGCATGCGAGGTAGTGCTTTGCGTGCCGTTTGTAGACATACAGTCCGCTGTGGAGGCGACTCGCGGCACGGAGATTAAAATCGGCGCACAAAACTGCCATTTTGAGCAAAGCGGAGCCTATACTGGTGAAATCTCGGCAAAAATGTTAAAGGCACTCTCAGTTGAGTATGTAATTTTGGGCCACAGCGAGCGACGCGTACACTTTAATGAAAGTGACGAGATGATAAACAAAAAAATCAAAGCGGCGCTTGCTGAGGGGCTCAATGTAATTTTTTGTGTGGGCGAGACCTTGCGTGAACGTGAGCTAAATATCACGAGCGAGAAAATTTCGATGCAGGTCAAGGCGAGTCTTGCTGGTGTTTCCGCCGAGGAACTGCAAAATGTAAGCGTGGCTTATGAGCCGGTGTGGGCAATTGGAACGGGTAAAACCGCCACGAAAGAGCTCGCGAACGAAGTTTGTGGCGAGATTCGAGAACTTCTTGCTAGCCTTTACGGAGAAAAGTCTGCAAGCAAGGTGCGAATTTTATATGGTGGCTCGGTGAACGCAGAAAAGGCCCGCGATTTATTGAGAATGGAGAATATCGACGGCGGCTTGATTGGCGGTGCTTCGTTGAATGCGGATGAATTTTCGCAAATAATAAATTGTGCGACTCGCTAAACTGACAAAGGGGCCTTGAAAATGAAAAAACCGCTAGTTCTCATCATCATGGACGGCTTTGGCATTCCCCGCGACCTCTCCAAAAGCGCGATAACGCCCGAGACCACGCCGAATTTAAGCAAGCTCTTCGCGACGTACCCGACCACTCAACTGGCCGCCTCTGGCGCCGCGGTGGGCCTGCCCGAGGGGCAAATGGGCAACAGCGAGGTCGGCCACATGAACATTGGCGCCGGGCGGGTCGTCTATCAAGACCTGCCGCGCATCACGAGGAGCATTGAAGACGGCACTTTTTTCGAGAATTCTGCCCTGAAAAACGCTATGCTTAAAGCTAGAAAAAATGGCTCTGCGCTGCACTTGATGGGGCTTTTATCCGACGGCGGCGTGCACAGCCATCAGGAACATCTTTTTGCGCTTTTGACAATGGCGAAAAGGCTAGACCTCAAGGACGTTTATGTCCACGCCTTCCTGGACGGTCGAGACACTGCGCCAACATCAGGCAAGGCGTTTGTTGCTAGCTGTCAAGCGAAAATGAGCGAAATTGGCATTGGAAAAATAGCCACGCTTATGGGTCGCTACTACGCTATGGATCGCGATAACCGTTGGGAGCGGACAAAGCTGGCCTACGACGCGATGACTAGCGGCGCTGGCGCCTTTGAGGAGAGCCCAATCGAGGCCATTGAAAAGTTTTATAGCCACAGCATCTTCGATGAGTTTGTTGCTCCGATTGTCAGCGACAAGAATGGCTTAGTAAAGCCTGGTGACTCCGTTATATTTTTCAACTTTAGGCCCGATAGAGCCCGCCAACTTACACGGGCTTTCGTAGATAAAAATTTTAATGGCTTTGCGAGAGAAAAAGCCACTGACGGCTTATCTTTTGTGTGCATGACTCAGTACGACAAGAGCATCCCGAATGTTGCGGTGGCCTTTGCGCCCGAGGCGATAGAAAACACCCTTGGCGAGATTCTTTCGAAAAATAACCTGACTCAATTGAGAATCGCCGAGACTGAGAAATACGCGCACGTTACGTTTTTCTTCAACGGCGGAGTTGAGGAAAAATTTTCGGGTGAGGATAGAATATTGATTCCTTCGCCAAAGGTGGCCACCTACGACTTGCAGCCAGAGATGAGCGCTCTTGAATTGACGAAAGTCGCCAAAGAAAAAATCACATCACAAACTTATGACGTGATTATCTTGAACTTTGCTAACTGCGACATGGTTGGCCATACTGGCAACTTCGAGGCTACTAAAATTGCTGTAAAAACGGTCGATAGCTGCGTGAAAGAGCTCGTAGATGAAACTCTAAGAGTTGGAGGCTGCACGATCATAACGGCAGACCACGGCAATGCAGAACAAATGCTAGATGACGACGGCCAGCCGTTTACCGCGCACACAACTAATCTGGTTCCTTTTTGCGTGGTCTGGCACGAATGCGAGCTTAAATCGGTAGAAAAGCTTGCGGATATTGCTAAAGCTATATTGAAGATTTTATAGATGGAGAGGCCAATTGAGGGTAGAAGAGAAAACAAATTTGTTGCGGTATTGCTAAATATGGATAAAGAACTTAAATGACCGAAATGCGGGAGCGACAAGCGGAGTAAAAAGCGGATTCAACAATAAAAAGCAGCGATATTTGTGCAAAGAATGCGGGTGCAACTATAGAACAGGACGTACGGCACCCAAAGCACATTAAGTGGAAGGCATACAGCATAGCCTTCGCTCTAACAATACCAATAGCAATTTTCCCATCAAAAAAGCTTGAGATTTGAAAAAGCCTTTTCGCGTACAAAATTTCACCTGTACTCACAAAATTTGTGTCGCCACTTGGTGTATCGGGATTCAGAGCAAAAGATGCTAGATACAAAAATACATCCCATTTGTATATCTCTAAAAATTTGTTTGAAACCCAGCTTTTTTTTGCAGTGAATCACTACAACGGCAACCTAAAGACAGGATGCTCACGGAATCACTTGGCTCTATAACCATTCTTCAACTTTTTCAACGATTGATTTGAAAACTTCAGGTGTCTTGGCGTATGCACTCTTAGCAAGCTCAGAAATTTTATTAGCAGATTTGCTGTTTTTCAGTGTGTTGAGTAGGTTTGTCAAGTCTGTTTTGATAGCCTCTCTAGAAGAAGGTGCAAACGCATAGGTTCCTCCAACCGGCAAAGCTACAACTAACGCAAGCAAAATAACTGATTTTACTACACTCAATGCAACCGAGAAAGGAAACTTTACGACTTTCCACAAAGTTAAACCCTTGCATGTCTTTTTGCTCTCCTCAACAATATTTTTTACGGATTTTTTATCTCTTGCTACTTTTAATGCAGCTTTTTCCATGGATTTCTCAACGGATTTGTCGACAGAGTTTGCAACTGCCTTTTCGATGATGTTTTCGAGGTCAGATGTTCCAAGCTCAACGGATACAGACGAGACTTTCTCCTCAGTGGTATCCATTTCACCGAGAAGTTTCTCCCAATCAACGGCGAACGCTCTAACTGGATTTACTAACAACGAGCAAGTGAGTGAGCAGACGAGTAATTTAGTTGCCAATTTTTTCATTTCGAAAATCTCCTTAGGGGTAAATTTAATTTCCGGTCATAATATTTAATATTTCTCTATCGGTTTCCTTCATCCCATCTTTTCCTAGACGCCAAATGTTCTTTACAGTGCTTTCAATGTCTTCTCCGATGATTCCGTCGCCTGGCAAGAAGTTCTTCTCATTTAGGTACATATGATAGCCCAAAATGCCGGCCTCAACAGAACTTGCAATTTTAGCGGCACAAGATGCCTTAGCTCCGTCGCAGACAATGCCAGAAACCATACCAAGTGCGTTCGAAACGGTCTCGGAGACGGCTTGCAAAGAACCATCGAGCATGTAAGCGATACCTGCTCCACTTGCGCAACCGGCACAAACGGCTCCGCAAAACGCCGAGAGACTGCCGATGCCAGCCTTGAGGTGAACCGCAATGAGATTCGACAAGACAAGTGCACGATATAGCGTTTCGTCGTCGATGTCGTATTCCTTTGCGTACTCAACTACAGGAAGACTTACGGTTAAGCCTTGATTTCCACTACCGGAGACGATAACAACCGGCAACTCGCAACCATTCATGCGAGCATCCGACCCGGCAGCAGCCTTCGCCTTTGCGCGGATTTTCACATCATTTCCGTACATAGATATGAGTGTCTTGCCAATGTTAGCACCGTAGTTTCCTCGGAGACCTTCCTCAGCGATGGCCGTATTGCAGTTAATTTGCTTATCGATGAGATTTTTAATATCGTTTATTTCGACAGTGTTAGCGAAGTCAAAAATGTTTTCGATGCTGAGAAGTTGCTTATTGTTGTTGTGAACAACATGAGCGTTAGTCTGACCTGGGGTGTATAAAATTTCTCCGTCTTTTTCGATTAAAACAACATTCGTATGATCATCGACAATTCTCAACTTAACGTAGGAATCGCCTTTGAATAGTGTTAGAAGAATATCAAAATTCAAGGAAGTGGTCGCTGGGGAAATGCTAATAGGTGTAGTGCTAAGGTAATTGACAATTTCGGTTCTCTGCTCCGGAGTTACCTCCGATAGGACTTCGAGAATTTTATCTTGTCTTGCAGAAATGATTCCGGCCGCTACTGCAGCTTTGATGCCTTTCAAGCCGTCGGTATTGGGAACAACAACGCTTTTGACGTTTTTGATGATGTTTCCGCTAACAACGACGTCAATTTTGTCCGGCAGCTCACCGAGGATACAGCGAGCTTTTGCTGCGGCATAGGCGAGGGAAATCGGTTCTGTACAGCCCATAGCAGGTATGAGCTCCTCGTGTAGGATCTGTAAAAAAGCGAAATAGGTGCTGTTTTTCTCCTGGGGTGCATTCTCCTTTAGAATATTCTTAACCATACTAACGTCCTTTCAATAAAAAATTGAATGAAGTTTATCAAAAAGTGTAAGCCTAAGAATTAGAAAATATTTAACCGTCAAGTAATTATACCATAATATGTAGAATTTTGCAATATTGGAACCGAAGGGAAGATTGTTGAAATTTCGCTAAAAAATTCGTTCTTTTTGTGAGGATGGTTGTTTGCGCTTATTTCGATTTTGATGAAAGTCTGTTCCTTAGAGTGTGTAGTCAATAAAGTTGTGGCTAAGCTGGAAGTGTTGATAAAAAAACAACATAAGGATATGGTTGTTTTTTTTAATCGCGCCAAGACAATCTGTGATAACTAAGAAGAGGGAGTGCCCTATGGAAGCACTTATGATATACTATTTCAATGAAATGTAAAGCATGTAATGACGAAACAAGTCAAATAAAAGCCGGAAAAACAAAGGCGGGAACACAGAAGTACAAATGCAAAAAATGCGGAAAATATTACACCCAGGAAAGCAAAAAGAGAGGCCATAGCGAAAAAACCAAGAATCAGGCGATAAAATTATATTTGGAGGG
>JAZQJR010000124.1:0-1586 GCA_045541715.1 Acutalibacteraceae bacterium | reverse complement strand
CGCTGTACCGTTCACTGTCATGTCGTATATAATTTACGTTGGCTTGTCGTTCCTCATTCCGTCGACTTCCGGCCTTGCAACGGGCTCGATGGGCATTTTTGCTCCGCTTGCGCAAAGCCTTAACTTGAGCCCTAACGTCATGATAATGATTTTCTCGGCGGCATGCGGTCTTGTGAATTTGATAACCCCTACCAGCGGCGTAGTGATGGGTGGACTGGCGATCTCAAAGATAGATTTTTCCAGCTGGGTTAAGTTCTCGCTAAAGGTCGTCGCAACGATTTTAGTAGCTAATATAATCATTCTTTCCATCGCGATGTTGTTGCTTTAAGCTGAAAATGATCTTAAGGTAAGATCTAGCGTAGCGCCGCGAGGCGCCCAGATGATCATCCAGGGACTTCCCTCTTCTATTTTTTCTTGACTTTTTCCTTAAATAAGGAATACAATTTACTTAACAGCTATGAAAAGAAGGAGTAGCTTGGGTTTACCACTTAAGAGAGCCTGCGGTTGCTGCGAGCAGGTGTGGTGCCCGAGTGAAGTACATCTTGGAGCTGCTGCCTTGAAAAACGTCAGTAGGGGCAGTCGGGGTTGTGCACGTTAAAGCACTGGGCAGGCGCATGGCCTTGCCCGCGAGGCTGCAGCCGTGAGGTTGCGGTAAATTGAGGTGGTACCACGAAATTTTCGTCCTCTGTTTTTGCAGGGGGCGTGTTGTTTTCCCTGCAAGGCTTGAAAAATCCTTGTTCGCTGTTGTCAGAAGGCTATTGTTCGCATTAGCTGCCATGATCAAGCGCCTGGCAGCCGCGAGGCGCCGAAGGCCCTACGGGCCTTCGGCCAGCCAAGAGCACAACTGCGTTGGGCTCTTGGCCACAAAGAAAATAAATATTTATTTTCTTTGGCCTCGCGGCCGCGGCTGCTAAAAAGAACGTGCTCCAATAGGTTCACTTGCATCAGTTTGACAAAATAGAAGGAGGCGTGTTTTTTGTTGGCTGACAAGGGTATTTTCAGGGAAAAATTTTTTATATACTGCTTTTCGAAAGGGTGTTTTTCATGGGCATTTTTGAGACTTTACAAGAACGAGGTTTGATAGCTCAAACCACGAACGAGGCTCAAATTAGAGACTTACTCAACAACAAAAAAATCAAGTTTTACATCGGATTTGACCCGACGGCAGACAGCTTGCACGTGGGACATTTCATCCAAGTTATCATCATGGCGAACCTGCAAAAGGCCGGCCATACGCCTATCGTTCTTTTTGGCGGCGGCACTGGGCTAATCGGCGATCCGAGCGGCAAGACTGATATGCGCAAGATGCTGACTCGCGAAGTGATTGCGCACAACATTGACTGCTTCAAGGCGCAAATGTCGCGCATGATTGATTTCTCTGACGGCAAGGCCATCATGGTGAACAACGCAGATTGGCTGGCGAACCTCAATTACATCGATTTCTTGCGCGATGTTGGTGTACATTTTTCGGTCAACAGAATGCTCTCCTTTGAGTGCTACAAACAGCGTCTCGAGCGAGGCCTTTCCTTCTTCGAGTTGAACTACATGCTCATGCAAAGCTACGACTTTCTCGTCCTGAACCGGCA
>JAZQJR010000123.1:0-2791 GCA_045541715.1 Acutalibacteraceae bacterium | reverse complement strand
GAGCAGGGGGGTCCCCTAGTGGAGTACCTAGCGGGACGCGAGGCGCCGAAGGCCCGTAGGGCCTTCGCCCAGCCCATAGCACAACTTCGTTGGGCTATGGGCCACAAAGAAAATATTATTTTCTTTGGCCTCGCGGCCGCGTGCGGATAAGCTAAGGGCACATCAAGCTTAAGGTGGAGCTTAAATTTAAGTTATATGCGCAGCTAGATGGCTGCGCATTTCCAATATTCTCCTTTACAGGCGGGCGCTGCTCTGGTATAATTGACTGTGTGTAGATACTTTGTGGGGGGATGTTATGCTGCAGTTGGATGAGCTGAGGCTGGCCGTCGAGGACATGTCGGGCGAGTTGAAGGATTTGGCTGAGGCGATTGGACTTTCGAAAATTGCGGAGGAAATTCAAACGCTTGAGAAGAAATCAGCTGAGCCGGATTTTTGGAACAACATGGAGACCTCACACAAGATTCTGCAGAAAATCAGCGCCCTCAAGGGTAAACAGCAGCGCTATCTCCGACTCATTTCACTCTACGAAGACACGAAAGTACTCCTTGACTTGGCTGGCGAGCTGCAGGATGAATCCTTGCTCGAGGAGATCGACTCTGGGGTTCGCGCGATTCAAAGTGAGATTGAAGCTCAACGCTTGGAGACCCTCCTTAATGGCGAATACGACGCCAAGAATGCCATCCTTACGTTTCACGCGGGCGCCGGCGGCACCGAGGCGCAGGATTGGGTCGAGATGCTCTACCGGATGTACTACCGCTGGGGCGAGCGGCATAACTTTAAGGTGAAGACCCTTGACTACCTCGACGGCGAAGAGGCTGGCCTCAAGAGCGCGTCCATCTTGGTGGAGGGCCTGAATGCCTACGGTTACTTGAAGTCCGAGGCGGGCGTCCACAGACTGGTTAGGGTTTCGCCGTTTGACTCATCTGGACGACGTCACACTTCCTTTGCCTCGCTTGAGGTCATGCCGGAAATCGACGACGACATCACGGTGGAAATTTCTCCCGACGACATCAAAATGGATGTGTTTCGTGCAAGCGGCGCCGGCGGTCAGCACGTCAATAAGACTTCCTCCGCGGTTCGCTTGACTCACCTGCCGACCGGTATCATCGTGGCATGTCAGAACGAGCGCAGTCAGCATCAGAATAAGGAAGTTGCCTTGAAAATGCTGAAGTCGAAGCTCGTCGAGATAAAAGAACGGGAGCATTTGGAGAAAATCGAGGACATCAAGGGCGTGCAAAAGGATATCGCCTGGGGCTCGCAGATTCGCTCCTATGTGTTTATGCCCTACACCCTCGTGAAAGACCATCGCACGAACTTCGAGATGGGTAACGTCAATGCTGTGATGGACGGCGATTTGGATGGTTTCATTAACGCTTACCTCAAGCACGCAAATTTAATGTCGTTCGAAAATTAACCTTTGCTTAAAATTAACCTTCGTCGAAATAAGATGGAGTGCCTAGGGTTAGATCTAGTGGCGCCGCGAGGCGCCGCAGGCCCCGCAGGGGCCTTCGGCCAGCCCAGAGTTCAACGTTGTTGAACTCTGGGCCACAAAGAAAATAATATTTTCTTTGGCCTCGCGGCCGGCGCGGAGCTAATAACTAAGATATAAAGCTTCAAACGAGGCACTCCGAGATAATATTTACGATTTCGAGTAGAAATACTAGATATAATCGAATTTACTTCGTTCGGAGGGTGGCGTCCTGTGGCTTTAGAAAACTTATTTGATATGCTTGGCGGCCTAGGGCTGTTCCTCCTGGGCATAAAGGAAATGACGCAGAGCCTCGAGAAAATCTCGCACACATTCATCAAGGACGTCATCGACAGGTTCACCAAGAATAAGTACATGGCGATGCTCATTGGGCTGTTCGTCACGATGATCGTCCAAAGTTCTTCAGCGGTGACGGTCATCATCGTGGGCATGGTAGACTCCGGGCTAATGGCTCTAAGCCGGGCCGCAGCGATAATCATGGGGGCGAACATCGGCACAACGGTCACTTCGCTCATCATCGCGATAAACTTGCTGGGCCTTGCGCCAATACTTATATTCCTCGGAGTAATTTTTGTCTTCTTGAAGAATAAGTTTTTTAAAACCCTAGGAAGCATCTTAACCGGATTTGGGCTGCTTTTCTTGGGCATGAACATGATGAGCCGAGCCGCAAAGCCTCTATCGAGCTTGCCGGTGGTGAGTGAGTTTTTGCGCTCGTTTAGCAACCCGCTGATAGGTCTGCTCTTCGGGGTGACCTTTACTGCAATTGTCCAAAGTTCCTCGGTCTCGATAGGCATGCTAGAGGCGCTTGGACTCGCTGGCGTAATCTCCTTGCGGAATGCGGCGTTCATCATTTATGGGCAAAACATCGGTACCTGCGTGACAGCCTTAATTGCCGCCTTTGGCGCGGGAAGAAATGCTAAGCGGACGGTTGCGATTCATATTTTGTTCAACTCGATTGGCGCACTTTTGTTTGTCGCTTTAACGCTGTTTACGCCGCTTTTGTCACTAATTGAGGCCGCATTTGCGCAGAACATTATGTTTCAAATCTCGGCGCTGCACATTCTCTTTAACGTGGTCTCGACGCTAATCCTCTTGCCCGCGAGCAACTATCTGGTGCGGCTTGCGCGACGGCTCGTGCCGGACGGAGGCATTGCTAGAAAGTGATGCGCGCTATACAATAAAAGTGTGCATAAAAAGCGCTAACGCCCGAAAAACCTGGGGAGCGCCCTAATTGAGAACTTTTCGCTTAGCCGATGCGGCCGCGAGGCCAAAGAAAATAATATTTTCTTTGTGGCCCATAGC
>JAZQJR010000122.1:0-9142 GCA_045541715.1 Acutalibacteraceae bacterium | reverse complement strand
CACAACGAAAATAATTATTTATTTTCGTTCGCCTCGCGGCCGCTGCGGCTAAGCCAAAAATCTCGCCAAATCTCACTATCGCACGGAGGAAATATCCATGAAAAAAGTTGTGTTTAAGGGCTCTGGAGTCGCGCTCATCACGCCGATGCACGCCGACGGCAGCGTAAATTTCGACACCCTCGAGAGGCTCATTGAATTTCACCTCGAGAATAAAACCGACGCGATAATCACTTGCGGAACGACCGGCGAGTCGGCCACGATGAGCGACGACGAGCGCGCGGCCGTGATTAAGTTCACCGTCGAGAAGGTCGCCGGCAGGGTGCCGGTTATCGCGGGCACGGGCAGCAACAACACCGCGCACGCACTCGAGATGTCGCGTCAAGCGCAGGAGCTCGGCGTGGACGCGATTCTTGTTGTCACACCGTATTACAACAAGACCTCGCAAAAGGGCCTGATCGAGCACTACACCCACATCGCCGACAACGTCGACTTGCCAATAATCCTCTACAACGTGCCGTCGCGCACCGGCGTTTCGATTCAGCCGGAGACCTACCTGGAACTTTCGAAGCACCCGAACATTGTGGCCACAAAGGAGGCCAACGGCGACCTTTCCGCGATCGCGAAGACGATGGCGCTTTGCGGCGAGAATCTCGGTGTTTACTCCGGCAACGACGACCAAATTCTCCCGATTTTATCACTTGGTGGGCTCGGAGTGATTTCAGTTTTCGCGAATGTCTGTCCGCGCGAATGCCACGAGATTCACGAGCAATACTTTAGCGGCAACCTCGACGAGGCTAGAAAGTTATTCCTGTGTGCCAACGAGTTGATGAATCTACTTTTCTGCGACGTTAACCCAATTCCGGTCAAAGAGGCTATGAATAAGCTTGGCTTTGAATGTGGAAGATGTCGCTTACCTTTGAGCACTTTGACGGAGTCAAATAAAAATAAATTGGTTAACTCGATGAAGAATTTTGGCCTCGTGTGCAAATAAATCTCAGTTAGGAAGTATAAAATGACGAAGATTATTTTGAGCGGCTCTGGCGGCAAAATGGGGCGCGCTGTGGTTCGCACCGTCGCAGAGAGGGACGATTGTTGCGTAGTTGCCGGCGTTAGCAAGAACTCGACGCCTGGCGACACCTTTCAGACCTTTGCGACGCCAGGAAAAATTAACGTCGACGCGGACGTTATCATTGATTTTTCCAACCCTGAGCTGCTTGAGCCGCTCTTAACTTTTGCGACGTACAAAAAAATTCCGATTGTCATTTGCACGACTGGATTTAGCGAGGCGCAAGCCGATAAAATTAAGGCTGCCTCCAAGCTGATTCCGATTTTTTTCTCCGGCAACATGTCCATCGGAATAAATCTCCTGATTGAACTCGCGAAAAAGGCTACCTTAGCGCTGGGCGCAAGCTTTGACATCGAAATAATCGAGAGGCATCACAATCAAAAAGTCGACGCCCCAAGCGGCACGGCCCTGATGATTGCCGACGCGATTAAGTCGACTGGAATGAAAAACTACGAGTATACTTACGGTCGCCATGAGCATCGCCAGGCCAGGCGCGACAACGAAATCGGGATTCACTCCATTCGCGGCGGCACTATCGTCGGCGAGCATGAGGTTTCTTTCTCCGGCAAGGACGAAGTCCTAACGATTTCTCACTCCGCGCAGTCTAAGGAAATCTTCGCCGTCGGCGCCGTAAACGCTGCAAAATTTATTATAAGTCAGCCAGCAGGAATCTACGGGATGGCGGATTTGTTGAGGTAGTCGTGAAAAGTCTCAACAACAGAAACTGCACTAAATGTGCGGTTTATTTTTTTATTCTGCATTCGCAAATTTTGTAACACCTACATTCACTGTATCGCAAACCGATTTTTCTCCTTACAAAACCAGCACTGGCCTGAAGTCAACTTGGTCGCTGGATATCATGTGGAACTCGATGCCTTTGTAGGTGCCGGTTACGGCTTTTCGCGCCACTTGCCGGCCGTGTAGATGCCCGTAGTAGCACTTTTTTATGTCATACTTTTGCAAAACATTAAAGATCTCGGTGCACTCGTAACCCGAGAAAACCGGCGGATAGTGCAAAAACGCCACGACCTCCTGGCCGGTTTTCTTTGCCTCTTCAATAGACACCGTTAGGCGGCCCACTTCGCGGTTCAAAATCTTAACGTCCTCCTGCGAGCTGCAGTCATACGACCAGCCTCTCGTACCGCAAATGGCAAAGTCCCCGGCCACTTCGGCCGAGTTAAATAATATCGAAATAGAATTAAAATTATTCGCGCGCAAGTAGTCCTCGATTTTTTTACGCGTTGACCACCAATAATCGTGATTGCCCTTGAGGAAGATTTTCCTGCCCGGAAGCGCCTCAATGAACGAAAAATCTTGATAAGCCTGCTCTAGGCGCATTGCCCACGAAATATCTCCCGCAATCACGACCGTATCATCATTTTTTACGGTATTTCGCCAATTTCCTTCCAAGCGCTCTACATAATTATCCCAGCCGCCAAAAATATCCATCGGCTTGTCGGCGCCCAGCGACAAGTGCAAATCCGCTATCGCGTAAAGCGACATTTTTTGACCTCCTCACCTAGACGCCGCGACGAGCCTTGTCTAGCCTCGCGAAAAAGTTAAACGCATTGTTGAAAAATATGTCCTCAACCAAGCTCTCGCTGTAGTTGTGGCGCAAAAATAGCTCATATAGGTCTGACATCGACTCAATCTCGGTAATATCATTAGGGATCTCCGCGCCATCGAAGTCCGTGCCCATGCAGAGGGTCTTCTCGCCGCCGCGCGCAAGGAAATACTCCGCGTGCCTAATTATATCCTCGGCTGTAGCTGTGTCGCCGTTCTCACGCAAAAAGTCACGCGCAAAATTCAGCCCCACAAGGCCTTGCCTAGAGCGAATAATATCAAATTGCTCGTCGGTCAGATTTCGCCTATGCTTGCGAACAACACGAGAGTTCGAGTGACTGGCTACCAACGGCGCACTCACCTCGTTGGCCACGTCGTAGAAAAGCGCATCGCTCGCGTGAGAAATATCAATCGCCATATTCAGTTCGACCATGCGACGCACGACACTCTTTCCAAAGTCAGTCAGACCGTTCGGCGCGGCCGCGAGGGAGCCGCCACCAAGTTCGCAGTGGTCATTCCATGTGAGAGTCATCATCCGCACGCCGCACTCACTCAGGTAGTCAAGGTTGCTCAACTCGCCAGCCAGCGCCGCACCACCCTCAACCGTCAAGATCGCCGCGCATTTGTGCTCTTTCAGGGCGGCCGCGATATCATTTGCGGTTCTGCATTGACGCACTAAATTTGAATGCTTTTGCAGCTCCTCGTCGAATTTTTCCTTCGCCCGCCGAAAGAGCGAAAATGCCGCCTCCTTGCGGTATTCGTCAGGAATCCACACCGCAAAGCATTGCGCCCAGCCGGCATCCCGTGGGCCTCGGCGCACCGACAAGTGATAATCATTGTCGACGATGCTGTCGCCCTCGTCGAGCGCGCGGTAGAGTGTGTCGCAATGTAAGTCAAAAAGCCTCATAAAAGTCAACTCCCAAAAATGCGTTCTCGATGTGGTTTAGGGCCAAGATGGCCCCAATTTTTCTCTCGATCCAGACCTCGATGACATCGAAGCGCGGCTGAATGTCCGCCCCGCGCTCAGATAGGTAAATCATCGCGGTTTTCACGAGTCGTTTTTGCTTGAGCGCGTCGACGGCCTCTTTCGGCTGTGCTTCGGCGCCATTTGTCCGAGTTTTCACCTCGACAAAGACAAGATATTTTTCGTTTTTTGCAATTATATCGACCTCGCCGAAGCGACTATGATAATTCCTCGCGACGACCTCATAGCCCTTCATTTCTAGGTGAAAAGCCGCCGCATCCTCACCCATTTGGCCGACTTCCTGCCGCGTCAACATGGTCACTCACCCAAAATCTTTCGCAAAAAGCTTCGCCTATGTATCGCCGACGGCCCGTGCTTTTTTATCAGCTCGACGTGCAGCTTCGTCCCGTAGCCTTTGTGCTGCTCGAGGCTATACTCTGGGTATTTTTCGCTCAAAATCTTCATCAAGCGGTCACGCTCGACCTTGGCCAAAATCGACGCTGCCGCGATCGACGCCGACAACGCGTCTCCCTTTATAATAGCGCGCGCGGGCACGTTGAGTTCCGGCGTTCGGTTGCCGTCGATGAGCGCAAAATCCGGCCGCATCGACAAGCCCCCCACCGCCCGCCTCATAGCCAAAAACGTCGCGTTCAAGATATTTATTTCGTCGATTTCCTTTTCCGTCGCGAGAGCAACATTGCAGGCTACCGCCTTGGCTTTGATTTCGTCGTACAAGAGCTCTCTTTTTTTCTCGCTCAACTTTTTAGAGTCGTTAAGGCCAGCAATCATGGTGTTCTCCGGCAAGATTACCGCCGCCGCAAAAACAGGTCCCGCCAAGGGGCCGCGGCCAGCCTCATCGACGCCGCAAACGACCGAGTAGCCTGCATTTTTAGCTTCTTTCTCGTACAAAAACCAATCTTTTTCCACCATCAAAAATTTAGCTCCCAAAACAAAAGTCAATCCAGCGTTATGCGCCCCAACTTCGCGCTGCGAAACTCATCCAAGATCATTATTGCGGTGCGTTCCGTGTCGATTTCTCCACCAGAGATGAGCATTCCGCGTTTTTTCCCGATGAGCTGCAAAAGCTCAAATCCGGAGATACTCTCGATGTCGCAACCGGCCAACTTATAGCGCTCAATGAGGTTCGCGGCATACTCAAAGCGCAAGTACTCGAGAAGCCGAACCGCCAACTGCTCGGTGTCGACGATTTGATCCTTTATCGCGCCAGTGAAGGCCAGCTTTTCCCCGACGTTCATGTCGTCGAATTTCGGCCAAAGCACACCGGGTGTGTCCAGCACCTCGATGCCGTCCGCGACCGTGAACCACTGATTGCCGCGCGTCACGCCGGGCCGGTCCTCCACCTTGGCCTTCTTGCCCCTGGAGAGGCGGTTTATCAGCGACGACTTGCCCACATTCGGGATGCCCACAATCATCACACGCACGGTCTTGTTGATACCCTTGAGCTTCGCCCGTTCGAGCTTTTCCTTAAGGAGGCTCCTTACCGTCGAGGTAAACGTATTGAGGCCCTTGCCAGAGGTGCACTCCACCGCAATCGCCTGCAGACCCTCGTCTTTGTAAAAGTTTACCCAGTCCCGCGTCTTTTGCCGGTCCGCGATGTCCGCCTTATTCAAAATTATAAGCCGAGGCTTGCGCGAGAAAAGTTCCTCAAAGTCCGGGTTTCTGCTACTTTGAGGCACCCGCGCATCGACAATCTCCGCGACAACGTCAATGAGCTTCAGGCTGTCCGCAATTTGTCTTTTCGCCTTCGTCATGTGCCCGGGAAACCACTGTATCGCCTGCATTTTGCTCATAGCAAAACCTCCTCACTCGCGCAGTTCTTCCCATATGATAGCACAAAAATAGGGACTTGATAAGTCCCCTGTTATTTAGAGGGAATGCCCCATATGGAAAAACAAGGGAGGTTATCATCTAAATAATTATATCGACAGGCTTATTGACAAGAAAGGTCACATAAAGAAACATCGTTAAATCAATCACTTCGATAGAGCGGGAAATGCCGCAGGTTTTTCGTCTAAATTGCTTAAGCCAGTGTCGTTGCGAAAATTTGATGCTTTCGATTAAATATGTTTCTGCCGCATCATTACATAGTGTTCTCTTTCCTTTAGACATTTTCTATCGCATGGAAACTTGACAAAACTATCTTTATTGTGTTAAAATAAAAAATAAAGTCAATAAAATCATAGCGTATATTGTGATCGTTTAGAAAAAGACAATACGACATGATGGTTTATGGAAAATTAAATACCTAAGAGGTGTAAACGACGAGGTCGAGAAAGCACGGCAAGTTAAACGAAAAACAACAATATCAGCGAAAAAAGAACTTTCTAACAAAGCTAAAATATACCACAAAAAATCGATCAAAGTGTTTTATGGTGAAAAAAGCGTTGAGCTGGTGTTCGGAATACGGTTTATAACTGGATAAAAAACAAGATAAAAAACAAGATAAAAAAAGTATAAAGTTTCACCTGTTAACAGCGACAGGTGCCGAAAATGCCTCAAGCAATAGATGTGATCGAAATGGACGATCTTTTTGCCTACACCAATGTGAATAAACAGAATTTATGTAATAACCTTGGCAACGAGAAAACCACAACAAATTTCACACATTTATAGTTAGACAAGTCAACTTTGACATCCGAAAACATAATAAGTCTGAAAAATTTAAACAACAGACTTATTTTTTTAATCTGCCGTGTGGCCGATGAGTTTTTTGTTTTATTTTAAAGAGCAAAATTAGCCTTTAAGCTATAAGCAGTCAATTTGTTGCGACTTTGGAAATTACGCTTAAAACAAAAAATATGATAGGTTTGTATTTTGCTTTCGAAATGTTTTTCTATTTTTATCGATAATTTTATTGTTTGTTGATATCGCTAAGTTTTATTGACGACAGTCTGTAACAAAAAGTTATGGGCATGTTTTGACTATAAAATAAGGAGATATTAAAAAGATGAAAAATGTTATTTCTCATTTGTTAATCGTTGCGACATTACTTGCACCTTGTTGTAAACTTACATATGCAGAACGAACACCGTCGCAATGGACGAAAAACTCTGCGTCTACAGGTAAATTAAATAAAGACGAGATCAAGAAAAGTTTTTCGGAGTGGACGAAGAATTCAGAGTTTTCTGAAGCACTTAAAGAAGCCTTCTTAGAGCTTTCAAAAGACAATAAGTTCACGGATCAGATTATAAAAAACTATGAAAATGCGCATAAAGAACCGCTCTTGTTTAAGCTTATAAAACTACCATTTAGAGCAGCGTGGTATTTAGTCAAAACTACATTCAACTATGTTGTTGGTCAAAATATCGCTAAACTTTTAGCTTGGGCTATCCCTATCGCTTTAATTACCGTTGATGGATATTTTGGATTCACTTGCACTAAGACTGCTGTTGAATATATGTTTAAAACAATGATGCCCACTATTTCGGAAATATCATAAAGGAAGATATTAAGTAAATAAGAGCTCATCTACTATAGCTTTTAGTGTATACAGTTTAGAAAAACTCTATGAATTATACAAGTGCATAAAAAATGGTATGGATTTCCGAAACGTTTCTAAAAATGTACAAACGACTGACGTAACAGAAAGTAAAGATCTTTTTTCGATCGATATATCATTTATCGTGATTTTATACCGCAACAAATTCTAATTCAAACAAAAGTAGAAACACATTAGATTGAAAGTAACAACTTTTCTCAACGACATTGGTTTGCAAGATTTAAACGAAAAAACCGCCGTGTTTTCCTATTAATTGGAAATGACTGATTTGACAATATTCCTTTACGCAGCCTTTCATGTCAATAAATCTATTGATGCAGTTATTTGATCCCACCCCCCTCGAAAATTTATTGGCGATACGTCTAAGTAGAGCATTCTTTTTGTTTGAGTACTACGACCAGGCCGCGAGGCCAAAGAAAATAATATTTGTTTTCTTTGTAGCCAATAGCTCAACAAGTTGAGCTATTGGCTAGCCGAAGGCCCGTAGGGCCTTCAGCGCCTCGCAGCGCCCAGATGTTAGCTTAGGGCACTCCCGCTCGCCTCCACAATTTGACTCCCCTTCTCTAAGAAAATATAATAAAAGCAAACCTTAAGAAACTTGCAAAAGGGCGGATGTAAAAAGGTGAACATTCTTGTAATTGGCTGCGGCAAGCTGGGCTCGAGGCTCGCGAGCACATTGAGTTATCACGGGCACGATGTCTCAGTTGTAGATAAAGATGAATCCACATTTGAGCAGCTTGATGATGATTTTGACGGCATGACCGTGGTTGGGATGCCGATGGATATGAACGTTCTGCGGAACGCCGGCGTGGAGAGCTGCGACGCGGTGGCGGTGGTGACGGCCGATGACAATCTCAACATAACGGTCTCGCAAATTGTGCGGGAATTTTTCTATGTTGAGAATGTCGTTGCGCGTATTACTGATCCAGTTCGAGAGGACGTTTTTCATCAATTTGGCCTGAAGACGATTTGCCAGACCAATCTTGCTTGCGGCGCGCTATACTCGGCCTTGGTGGAGGAATTTACGGAGAAGCAACTTCACTTTGGGGACAGCACCGTCGGTATTAGCGTGAAGGAGGTCGACCCGATTTTTGTTGGGCGCACCGTCGACACCCTGCCGATGAAAACTGGCGAGGCGGTCATGGGCGTGCAACGAGAGTCAGGTAAAGTTCACCTCTACGACGGACGGCAAAAAATCGTCCTTAACCCGCAGGACAAGCTCATCATAACGCGGATAAATGACTAGAAAAGGAGGCGCGTGGCCCTTATGAGGATTGTTATTGTGGGAGGCGGCAAGCTTGGTTATCACTTGGCGCAGACGATGCTCGAGCGCGACTATGAAGTTGAGCTGATAGAGAAAAATAAACTCAAGTGCGCGCATTTGGCGGACGTCCTCGATGTTGAAGTCATTTGCGGCGACGGCACGGAGATTCGAGTCTTGGCGGACGCCGGCACGCACAAGGCGGACTGCTTTATTGCGGTGACCGGCAGCGACCAGGATAATTTAGTTGCCTCTCAGCTGGCCAAGAAGCGCTTTCAGGTGAAGAAGGTCATCACGCGCGCGAATAATCCTCGCAACCTGGAGGCCTTGAGGAAACTCGGCATAGAAAACGCCGTGAGCAGCACCGAGATTATTACGCGGCTGATCGAGCAGGAGGTCGAGAGCGCCGAGATGCGCTTGTTGGCGAGCCTGAACAAGGGGCGCGCTGCCATTTGCGAGATAGTTGTCCCGAGGGAGGCAAAGGTGAGTGGCAGCTCGATAAAGGACCTCAAGATGCCGCCGTCGTCGCTTATTATTTCGATTTTGCGCAACGAGGAACTGATAATTCCTCAGGGCGATACCAAGATTTATTCTGGCGATGAGGTCGTTGCAGTTTGCGACGGACACTCACAAAAACCACTAATGCGGCTTCTCTCGGAAAGGTGAACGAGAGGGAGTTCCCAATTTAGAGCTTTTTTGTTTGAGCGCTCTGACCTAGCCGCGAGGCCAACGAAAATAAATATTTATTTTCGTTGTGTCCAAGAGCCC
>JAZQJR010000121.1:0-11106 GCA_045541715.1 Acutalibacteraceae bacterium | reverse complement strand
GTCATGACGCCAGCTTGCCACCCCAGTAGCGACGTCACCGGGAAGCCTAAGCGCTCAATCGCCATGGCCAAAAGCGCTACAGATATTTGCTCGCCCGACGCCATTAACACGTCCATCTCTCGCTTCGAGGCGTTGGCGTTTATTTCGTTCGCTTTCTCTATGAGTTCATCTGTCATGTCTCCCTGCGCCGAGACCACGACTACGACATCATTGCCCTCCTGATATGCTCGTGTGATGATGTTTGCGACGTTGAAAATTAACTTGGCGTTGGCAACAGAAGTCCCTCCAAACTTTTGTACAACTAAGCTCATTCTTCACATCTCCATTTTTAAATCTTCGTGCCCGAGCACGCATTTATAATTCATTATATTTGCGACCCTCGAAATATGACTCTATGAAGCGCCATTCCCGAGGCTATCCGCTCCGTGGCCGCGAGGCCAAAGAAAATAAGAATTATTTTCTTTGTGCCCGAGACTCAACAAAGTTGAGTCTCGGGTGGCCGAAGGCCCTACGGGCCTTCGGCGCCTCGCGGCGCCCGTGGGCTTGCTCAGACAAATTTTCTTACTCGAAATCTAAAGCTATTACTCTATTAAGTCCTCGGGGATTTCCTGCTGCTCGAGCTCATCGATGTCGTCATCAAGCTGTGTCCGGTAGACCATTTCGCCCGCGTGCTGCGTGCAAGTGGCCGGCATGTTGTTGTTTGCAAAGTATCCAACCGCCGTAGACGGGCAAGCACCCGGCACAGCAATTCCGCCACTTGACAGGCAGTACTCGCACTCTTTTACGTTCGAGTCAAACTTATATGGTTGAGGCTCCTTGTCCGCCAAGTACCGCGACATAATTTCCTTCCAAATTCGCTTTGCATAGGCCGTCTCGCGAATTCTCTTTGGCGAGTCGTAGCCCGTCCAGATGCCAGCGACAGCTTTTGGAGTCAGGCCGACGAACCAGCTATCTTTGTCGTCGTTGGTAGTACCGGTCTTGCCGACGACCTCCCACTTGTCGATGTCCGCACCCCTACCGGTTCCGGCGACGATGACTTGCCGCAAGAGCCTGTTCATAATGGTGGCCGACTGCGAGCTAATGGCCCTTGTGCCGATTTTGTCGCGGTTATCGAGAAGGATTTTGCCATTTCTGTCCAGCACATAGAAATATGTATAAGGCTTGTTGTACATGCCGCCGTTACCGAAAATCTGGAACGCCGCGGTCATCTCTCGAACGGTAACGCCGCCGTGCAGACCGCCTAGAGACAAGGCTCCGCCAGAGGTTCTATCTTCCGCGTCGAGGTGACTAAATCCAAGTTTTTTCGTCAAGAAGTCAAAGCTGCGTTGATATGTAATCTCCTGCAGGACTTGAGCCGCCGGCGCGTTGGCCGACTGTTGAATGGCCCAAACCAGCGGAACGTCGCCCTTGAAGGACTTGTACCAGTTGTTGGGGCCGGGCTTGCCTTTGCCATAGAAGTTCGGCAGCGGTTCGTCCTTTACGGTCGAGGCGTAGTTGTAGAGGCCCATATCGATCGCCGGCGCATATACTGAAATCGGCTTTATGCACGAGCCCGCCTGTCTCTTCGCGAAGTTTGCCCTGTCAAAGAGCATATTGCCGGTTTTCTTGGCCCGAGAGCCAATTGTAGCCAGCACGCGACCATCGTAATCCATCATCACATAGCCCAGCTCGAGGTTCTTATCTTGCGGCATAAGCGAATCCGTAGCGATGACCTTCTCCGCGATGGATTGGGCTTTCTCGTCGACCGCGCAGTAGATTTTCAGGCCTTGCTTAAATAATATGTCTTGCGCCGAGGTTTTATTTATCTTGTACTTCGCCATCAAGTCGTTGATGATGTCGTTGAAGAGCGCCTCGGTGTACCAATTTCGAACCGGCACGTTCGAGGATTCTTGTCCATCGCCGCCGCGCTTCTCGAAGGTCATACTCTTAGATTCAACCATGGCCTCGTCGAACTCCGCTTGAGAAATCCTGCCTTGCGAGAACATCTCACTAAGGACAGTCTCACGGCGCTCTTGGTTGTTCTCAGGGTAGACGAACGGGTTATACGCCGCCGGATTCTGAGTAATGCCAGCAATTGTGGCGCATTGCGCAATGGAACAGTCCTTTATGTGCTTGTTAAAGTAGGTGTTCGCCGCCGCCTGGACGCCTCTGCAGCCGTTGCCGAAGTTGACCACATTCAAGTAGGCCTCGAGGATTTCATCCTTAGAGAAGTCTCGCTCGAAGTTGAGCGCCCTGAAAATTTCCTTAACCTTCCGAGTGATGCTAACTTCGCTTTCCTCGGTCAAGTTCTTAACTAGCTGTTGCGTCAGCGTAGAGCCGCCATAGCTGCCGCGGCCAATGAGCAGGTTGAGGCTTGCACCGGTGGTTCTAATCATATCGACGCCATTGTGCTCGTAGAAACGCTTGTCCTCGATGGAAATAATCGCGTCCTTCATGTGCTGAGGAATATCATTAAAGTCCACCCAGATGCGGTTCTCCGAGCTGTAGGCCTTATTGTACTCCTTCATTTTGCCGCTCTCGTCCATGACGTAAATCATGCTCGTCAATTGCAGCTTACTTGCCCGCACGTCGTACTCTACGCGGTCGCCTGCCACACTCGCGATGTAACCCATAAAAATTGTCGAAAAAATAAGCACATTTACAAGAAAAATAACCCCGAAAGTCTTTAAACTTTTCGCGAGAAGAGAGCTTTCTCCCGCGACCTTATTTAAGGTTTTCGAGCTTAAGTTATACTTACTTATGTCTGTTTTTCTCATTAAAAATCTCCCGCTCAAAGTGACAAAAAGACAAAACCTAAAAGTTGAAAATTCGCGAATAATTTTAAAAAAACCTCCAATAATATCCCCAGAACATTTAGCAAAATTTGGGGTGATACTATGAGGAAATTCATAATCGGCTCGTATTGTTTTGTCCTGCTCTGCGTCGCGACGTCGCTCATCGCGATACCCGTGATCAATCAAAAGGCGACCGACTCCAATAATGCTCAAGTCGATACTCCAAATATTAGTTTATCATACATTGTGAAAGACTTCAACGGCAACGTCGCGGTCTTCGAGGCCGATGCCAGTGCGCCTTTTCGCGTTACAGAGGTCAGTATAAGTACCCTCCCGAAGGCCGATCAAGAGCGTTTACAAGAGGGCATCGCCGTCGCCGACCAGACCGAGCTTAACACCTTGCTTGAGGACTTTTGCAGCTAAGATGCAAAGATAGGTGCGTACGGGGAGTGCCAGGAGCAAACATATGGGCGCCGCGAGGCGCCGAAGGCCCGCAGGGCCTTCGGTCATACTATCGCGCAACTACGTTGGGCGATAGTACACAAAGAAAATAAATATTATTTTCTTTGGCCTCGCGGCCGGGGCGGAGCGTTTGAACCAAAAAAATTCTAATTAAAACAATGGCAGCACAAAAACTGTATGTGTTTCGTAAATAATCAAGTGTGATAGACGCTAAAAAAGGCGGTTGCAAATAGGCTTTGCAAAGGGCAAACAGCGCTACAAATACAAGAAATGTTGATTCCAATTTGCGCCAACGAGATATAAAGGGCAGAGTAAAAAAGAAAAACTCCGGGCGGTGTGGATGTACTCGCACGGTTATTAATTTAGAACCATCGCCAAGTTTTTCAAAGTGGCATTGCTAACGTTGCATATATGACTGCGATTTTTACAAATAGAAAAGGGTATCAAATGGCTATTTATAAAGCTTTTTACCATTTGAGTTTACGTTGCGTTGGCTTATATATATGAGAGTTTAGCAATACCTCCAGCAGAATATGGACATTGGAAAAATGTTCATCGCAGCTTTTGCCAATGGAGAGATAAAGGAGTTTGGGAAAATATTCTAACTGAACTGATAGATGATGCGGATTTTGCGTGGCTGATGATTGATGTGTTTTTTGCACTTTTGAAAGTAACAAGAGTTTTTCCCATGTGTTTATCCAAAGTTGTATTATAATTGTTTTAAACGCGAACCAAACGATCAGATTTTAACTCAAAAAACGCGCCCGATTAGCAACTTTTTCAAAAAGTCAAAAGACCAGAACGCGTGAAAGGGTTCTTATGCTCTATATCTTGCTTTGCGCGCGAAATGTTCTGCGCGACCACGCGCCGCGTCTTGTCGTGCGAGGCCACTCGCGGGGGTGGGCTCAACATGAAAATACACCTGGCCGTGGATGTTCATGGTATGGGGGTGCGTTTTTTGTCACAGATGGTAGAGCGCGTCGTCAATAAAGCTTGTATATACATTGCTAGATTTGATAAAAATTAATAACATTAACATCAAAGTTCAACAAAAATGCAGAGGCCGCCTTTGAAATTGCAAGAAGGAAATTTATGTCAATTACGGAAGGCGTTCTTTTAAAAAGAAGATCATAATCTCATCTTTTTCAATCTAAATACTTTTGCTGTTTTTCCAATCGTTTTGTTTGATGTTAGCGTAATGTGGCCGAAAATTATTGGTGACACACTCTACCGTTGCAGATTGCTCAATTGCAGAAACGCTAATCACCGAATTTCAAGCTGAATATTTGCTAGCCGACCGTGGTTATGACACTGACGCCATTATTAGAAGCGCGCTCCAAGCGGGAATGACGCCAGTAATTCCTCCGAAAAAGAACCGCAAAGTTCTACGCAACTACGATAAGCATATTTACAAGCTGCGACACCTCGTCGAGAATGCTTTTTTGCATCTCAAGAAATGGCGAGGCATAGCCACTCTTTACGCTAAGAACGTTTCTTCGTTTGTTGCTGCAGTTCAAATTAGATGCATCGCTCTTTGGCTAAAAATTTATTGACGACACAGCCTAGGGCCTTTAATCCATTTGATAGAATAATATCAACGCACATAGTCTTGCAAACTCTCCTAGCCTCAACCTTTCCGCCCTGCTTGACGGAGAAATTCCAGCGTCGTTGAGCACCCTAAAAGTTTCTTCTTTGGAAAGGCTAAAATTATGGCTCAGAGCGTTAAGGATAGTCTTTCTGCGTTGCGAGAAGGCCGCTTTGATGACCTTAAAAAATAGCCTTTCATCAGTCACCTCGCAAGCGGGCACCTCTCTTATATTCAACTTAACCACCGCGGAATCCACCTTGGGCGCCGGCATAAAACTTCCGCTCTTGACGTGAAATAGAATCTCCGGATCTGCATAGTAGTTTACCGCGAGGCTGATACTGCTGGTATTTCTGTTGCCCTCTCCGGCACAAAGCCTTTGCGCGACTTCCTTTTGTACCATCACGGTAATCGCGCTTATTTTTAGGCGCTCCTCCAGCAATTTCATCAAGATCGGCGAGGTAACATAGTACGGCAAGTTGGCACATACGACTACGTTCATCCCATGGAACTCCTCGTCGATTAGCTTTTTTAATTCTACTTTCATCACGTCATCGTTAATGACTTTCACATTATTAAACTCAGCTAAAGTCTCATCTAGAATCGGCAAAAGCCTTCTGTCCAGCTCAATTGCGACAACTTTTTTTGCACGCTTTGCCAACTCGCAAGTCAAAACGCCAATCCCCGGACCAATTTCTATAACTCCGGTATTTTCGACTATGCCGCACTGCTCAGCCATTTTCGGGCACACGCTCGGGTTTATCAAGAAATTTTGACCCAGCGCCTTTGAGAAAGTAAATCCGTGCCGTGCGAGTATCTTTTTTATCGTGCCGATATCCGATAGCCTGTCCATTTTTTCCCCCAAAATATATCCGTGAAAAATTGAAGATCGTGTTGCAAATAGCTAAGCGCAGGCCGCGAGGCCAAAGAAAATAAATATTATTTTCTTTGTGGCCAATAGCTCAACAAAGTTGGGCTATTGGCTGACCGAAGGCCCTACGGGCCTTCGGCGCCTCGCGGCGTTCCATGGTTAACTTCTATTCCCCAAACATATTTTTCAGCTTTTCGAAGAAGCCTTTGCGCTTTTGGTAGTTGGTATCGCTAGCCTCGTTTTCGAAGCTGCGTAGAATTTCCTTTTGACTGGAGGATAAGTTCCTCGGCACCTCAATGGTCACTTTGACAAACTGGTCGCCGCGCCCACGTGAACCAAGTCGCTCTATGCCTTTGCCACGAAGCTTGAAGACATCGCCGGGCTGAGTGCCCTCGTGAATGCTGTAGCTGACTTTGCCATCGAGGGTCGGAACGGTCACTTCGGCACCAAGCGCAGCTTGAACAAAGGTAATCGGCAGCTCGCACCAAACATCAAAGCCACGGCGCTCAAAGATAGGATGAGGCTTAACACTGATGTAAACATGCAAATCGCCAGCTGGACCGCCATTTGTGCCAGCGTTGCCGTGACCGCCGACCTTCAAGATTTGCCCATCGTCTATGCCAGCAGGCACCGTAACTTCGATCTTCTTCGTTGTCTGTATGCGACCTGAACCGGAGCACTTTTTGCAAGGATTCTCAATGATCTGGCCGGCGCCTCGGCACCTCTCGCAAGTGTGCGCAGTCTGAATTACGCCAAAAGGCGTGCGCTGTGTCACGCGACTTTGGCCAGTACCGTGGCAAGTCGGGCAGGTCTTCGGCGAGGAACCGCTCGCAGCGCCAGAACCGTTGCAACTCGAGCACCTCTCAACCACACGATAAGAAACGTCTTTCTTGCAACCTTTTGCCGCCTCCTCGAAGGAAACACTAATCGTGGCCTCCGTGTCAGAGCCTCGACGAGGTGCATTGGGGTTGGCCTGACGTCGAGAAAAACCGCCTCCGAAGCCGCCGCCAAAAAAGCTGCTGAAGATGTCTCCGATGTCAAAGTCGTCGCCGAATGGGTTGCCTCCGGCTGCGCCGCCGCCATACGACGGGTCTACGCCCGCGTGGCCAAATTGGTCATAGCGCGCGCGCTTGCTGCTGTCGGAGAGCACCTCGTAGGCCTCGTTTACTTCCTTGAATTTCGTTTCGGCGTCCTTGTCTCCGGCGTTTAAGTCTGGATGGTACTTTTTCGCGAGCTTCCGGTAGGCCTTTTTCACCTCATCCTCGGAGGCGCCCTTAGAAAGGCCCAGCACCTCATAGAAATCTCGTTTTGCTGCCAAGAAAAATCACTCCTAAAATCGCACATTCGTGAGGCAAATCCCTCGGCCACAGCGCGCAGCCAAGGGATTTTTCTTTAAATCAAAATCTTTGTATTTGCTATCTCCTGCGGGCGGCCGCGAGGCGGCTCCATACTTCGTATGGAGCCAGGTCAGCACTCGTAGAGTGCTGGCCCACACCGACACCACAATATGCGGTGTCGGTGGCCTCGCGGCCCCGCCGGTAGAGAGCAAGTCTCATCTAAACCAAATCTACTTACTTATTGTTGTCAACATCCTTGAAGTCGGCCTCGTAGACATTCTCGCCGCCTGGGGCACCGGCTGAGTTACCTCCCGCATTTTGAGCATTCGGATCAGCCTGAGCTGCTTGAGTAGCACCTTGGTAGAGCTTCGCAGAAACGTCGTACATGGTCTTTTGAAGATCCTCTTTGCCGGACTTAATCGTGTCGATGTTGTTCGCCGCGATGGCATCCTTGAGGGTCTTGACCTTCGCGTTGAGGCTGTCCTTGTCGGCGCTGTCGAGTTTGTCGCCGTTCTCATTTATAAGCTTCTCAACGGCGTAGCAAAGGTTCTCAGCCTCATTTTTCGCATCGACTTCCTCGCGGCGCTTCTTGTCCTCTTCGGCGAACTGCTCGGCATTCTTGACGGCCTGCTCGATCTCCTCCTTGGACATATTCGTGTTGGAGCTGATGGTAATTTTCTGCTCCTTGCCGGTGCCGAGGTCCTTAGCGTGCACGTTCACGATGCCGTTGGCGTCGATGTCGAAAGTGACCTCGATTTGAGGAATGCCACGCATTGCCGGAGCGATGCCATCGAGGGTGAACAGACCAAGTTGCTTATTATCCCTTGCGAACTCGCGCTCACCTTGAAGGACGTTGATTTGCACTTGAGTTTGATTATCCGCAGCGGTCGAGAAAATTTGGCTCTTTTTCGTCGGGATGGTCGTATTGCGCTCGATGATTTTCGTCATGATGCCGCCCATGGTCTCGACGCCGAGCGAAAGCGGAGTGACGTCGAGAAGGAGCAAGCCTTGAACCTCGCCGCCGAGAACGCCCGCCTGCAATGCAGCACCAATCGCGACGCACTCATCCGGGTTGATGCCCTTAAATGGATCCTTGCCGATTAGCGATTTAACAGCCTCTTGAACAGCTGGAATCCTCGATGAGCCGCCAACCATCAGGACTTTATCGATTTGATTTATGGACAAGCCAGAGTCTGAAAGGGCCTGACGAACCGGCTTCATTGTGTTCTCGACCAAGTCTTTCGTAAGCTCGTTAAATTTCGCGCGAGTCAAGGTCAAGTCAAGATGCTTAGGGCCAGAGGCGTCAGCGGTAATGAACGGCAAGTTAATCGCCGTCGTCGTCATTCCGGAGAGCTCAATTTTAGCCTTCTCAGCGGCCTCTTTTAGGCGCTGCATAGCCATTTTGTCGCTCTTCAGGTCAATACCATTTTCGGCCTTGAACGAGTCTGCCATCCAATCGATAATTCTCTGGTCAAAGTCGTCGCCACCGAGCTTGTTATTGCCGGCCGTCGCCAGAACCTCTTGCACGCCGTCGCCCATCTCGATGATCGAAACGTCGAAGGTGCCGCCGCCCAGGTCGTATACCATAACCTTCTGGTCGGTCTCCTTGTCAATGCCGTATGATAGGGCAGCCGCCGTCGGCTCGTTGATGATGCGCTTAACCTCGAGTCCGGCAATCTTTCCAGCGTCCTTCGTGGCCTGACGTTGCGCGTCCGTAAAGTAGGCCGGAACCGTGATGACCGCTTGCGTTACGGTGTCGCCGAGGTAAGCCTCAGCGTCAGCCTTTAGCTTTTGCAAAATCATCGCGGAAATCTCTTGCGGAGAAAGGTTCTTATCGTCAATTTTAACCTTAAAGTCGGTCCCCATCTCTCTCTTTATTGAGGAAATCGTGCGGTCCGGATTGGTGATTGCTTGACGCTTCGCCACTTGGCCGACCATTCTTTCGCCAGTCTTCGAGAAGGCCACCACCGATGGCGTCGTGCGAGTTCCTTCAGCGTTCGCGATGACGACCGGCTCGCCGCCCTCGATGACCGCCACGCACGAGTTTGTTGTTCCCAAGTCGATGCCGATTGTTTTTGCCATGAAAATTACCTCCAAAGTCTTAATAGTTGATGAAATAATTGAAGCGGATGCCCGTAAATCTGTGAAGCAGCTTCATCAAGCGTCTGGCGCCGCGAGGCGCCGAAGGCCCGTAGGGCCTTCGGCCAGCCCATAGCTCAACAACGTTGAGCTATGGGCCACAACGAAAATAAATAATATTTATTTTCGTTGGCCTCGCGGCCGCGCGCTAAGCTGCAACCCGAAAGGAAACACCTCAAATAGGGCACGCCGTAAAATTACTAATTTGCGACCGAAACCATCGCGTGACGAATGATTTTTTCGCCGAGCCTATAGCCCCGCTGAAAGACCTGCGCGATGACATTTTCGCCGAGCGCCTCGTTCTCCACATGAGAGATTGCGTTGTGCATTTCCGGGTCGAAGCTGTCCCCGACCTCACCAAACGCCTCTACACCGAGCTTTGTAAGCGTCGAGACAAATTGCTCTTTTAGCATCTCGAGGCCCTTAAGGTACTCCGCGTCGGCCTCCTGGCTAGATTCAATGGCCCGCTCTAAGCAGTCCGCGATGGGCAACAGCTCCGCGATAGTCTTGGCCTTTGCGTCGTTGTATGTCGAGATTTTATCCTTCTCGCTGCGCTTGCGATAGTTATCATACTCGGCCGCCAGCCGCAAGAAACGCTCATTTTGAGCACTCAGCTCATCCTGCAAGCGGGCTATCTCGTTCAAGGCCTCCTGATTTTCGTCGAGTTTTTCTTCTTGCGCTGCCGGCTCGAGTTTCTCAGCGCAAGGGCAAGACTCGTTTTCGCAATCATCAAAATTTTGTGTAAGTTTTTCTTCCGTCAAAGTGTGACCTCCTTTAATTTACTCAAGGCTGAGGAGCTTGTTGAGGGCGGCGCCCAGCAAAGATGCGACGTACTCGAGGCTCGCGATCGTGCTCGCGTAGTTCATCCGCGTCGGGCCGACGATGCCCAGCGAGCCGTAATTCTCGCCATTAACGACGTACCTCGTGACAATGACGCTCGACTGTGCGAGCTCCTCATGATGGCTTTCGCGCCCGATAAAAACGCGAGTCTGGCTGTTCTCCGGCAACGAGAGCAAGTCGTTGATATCCTCAGCATAGGTGAAAAAATTCATGAGTTTGATGGCGGCTTGCTGGTTGAACTCCGGGATGAGTAGCAAATTTGTCTGCCCGTCGAAGTGAAAATCCGTTTTCGAAGCCTGCCTAGCCACCTCGAGCAGCGCGCCAAGTACATCCGACATCAAAAATGCCATCTCGCCCAGCGACACCGCGGCCGTTTGAATAAATGCGGGGGTTACATCGGCCAGCAAAACGCCTGCAAATTTTTCGTTGAGTGCGTTGCTTATGGCTTGCAGGACATCCTCTGTCAACAAAAACTCGCATCGAAACACCCGGTTTTTAATCAACCCCGAAGACGTCGTGAGGATGAGCATAGCCGTATACGCGCTGATTTGCACGAGCTGAATATTCCGCACAGAATTCCTTTGCGCCGAGACATTTGTAGAAATTACCGCAAAGTTTGTCATGTTGGCCAATAAAGTCGCGGCGTTTTTTAGGATTAGATCAGGATCTTTCGCAGCTAAATCTAACTCAGCATCGATGTAGTCTCGAGTTTTCTTCGGCAGGTGCGCTCGAGACATCAACTCATTTATATAGAGTCGATATCCTCGATGCGAGGGAATTCTTCCTGACGAGGTGTGAGGTTGCTCGAGGAGTCCCAGTTCTGTCAGCTCCGCGAGTTCATTTCGTATGGTCGCTGAGGAAACCGATATGCCGAGCAAGTCGCACAAAAGCTTTGAGCTGATTGGCTCCGCTGAGCGAACATAGCTGTCGATGACCGCCGATAATATTTTCAGTTTTCTCGCGGACAAATCCACCTTTAAGCCCCCTCCCGTCAAAAAAATTAGCACTCGATAAGCACGAGTGCTAACCGCAATTTAAATTTATCATAAAGGGTAGCATTTGTCAAGAAAAGAATAGACCTCTCGCATTCTCTCTTGT
>JAZQJR010000120.1:0-1988 GCA_045541715.1 Acutalibacteraceae bacterium | reverse complement strand
GGGTTTTAATCGGGCAATCTCAAAGCTAAATCTTCCTCGCAAGAACATACTTTTGGTTGGAGACCAAATTTTCACAGACATTTTAGGCGCAAATATCGCTGGCGTAAAATCGGCTCTAGTGGAGCCGCAAGACAAAAGCGAGTCACTTTTCATAAAAATCAAACGACTTTTTGAGGTACCTATCCGTGTGAAAATGCGATACAATGAGAAAAGGATTGCTAGAAAATGAAAAAAATTTTGGTGTTGCTGGGACCAAATTTAAACATGGTTGGCCGACGCGAAGTTGGTAACTATGGTCGCGAAACTGCAGAGGAGATTAATGCTCAAATTAAAGAAAAGGCTAGGCAACTTGACTTGGAATGCGAGATTTTTCAGTCGAATTGGGAAGGCGCGTTGATTGACAAGATTCATGAATCGACCTGCAGCGTGGATGGAATCATAATTAACGCGGGCGCGCTGACGCATTACAGCATCGCCCTGAAAGATGCGATCGCGACTGTAAGCACGCCGTGCATCGAGGTTCACATGACAAATATTTATGCAAGAGAAAAATTTCGCAGGCATTCCGTTTTGACTGATGTTTGTATAGGGCAGATTTGCGGCTTTGGCAAGAATAGCTATCTCTTAGCGCTTGAGGCAATGCGCAATTTAATCTGAAGGAGTCGGGCTTTTTATGGTCGACAAAATCTCTAAGCTGAGAGAAAAAATCCCCCTCAAGGCCGGGGAAGCTGCGCTTATTATATCGCCGGTCAATAGGCGTTATCTTTCTGGCTTTAAGTCTAGCGAAGGCTGGATTTTTATAACCCTAGATGAAAGCTATTTTTTCGTTGACTTTAGATATTATGAAGCCGCAAAAAAGCAAGTTAAGGGCCTAAATGTTGCTTTAACTTCGGACTTTAAGACAGATTTGCTCAAAATTGCGCGTAAACATCAAGTTGAGACCGTCTTAATAGAAAATGATGGAATAACTCTCTCGGAGGCCTTAAAGGTAGAAAAAAGCCTTAAAGAAGGCAATATAGCTTTAAGCAAGCAAAATATCCTCGATAAGGCGATTTATTCACTTCGAACTCAAAAAATTCCACTTGAGATAGAAAACGTAAAAATAGCTCAAGAAATCGCCGAAAACGCACTTAGGAAATTTTTTTCACTAATAAAGCCTGGAGTAACCGAGAAAGAGCTTGCCTTTGAGTTAGAATTTTTGCTGAAAAAAGAAGGCGCAGAAGCCATTGCTTTCGGTTTAATCGTTGCGAGTGGAAAAAACAGCGCAATACCTCACGCGGAGCCGTCTGATAAACCCATTGAAGTAGGCGATTTTGTCACGATAGATATGGGCGCTGTGCACGGCGGCTATCACAGCGACATGACAAGAACCGTTGCTGTCGGGGCTATTTCCTATGAGCAGCGTCGAGTTTACAATGCCGTTTTAGAAGCGCAAAAGATGGCTATAAATGCAGTGCGACCGGGAGCTTCTTGCAGAGAAATTGATGCCGTCGCAAGAAATTTTATCGCCGAAAGCGGTTACGCAAATTGTTTTGGGCACGCTTTGGGGCATGGAGTAGGCTTAGAAATTCACGAAAAACCATTTTTATCCACGCGCTCTGAGGATATATTGCAGCCGGGTATGATAATCACAATCGAGCCGGGGATTTACCTCGCAAAAGCTTTTGGAGTGCGCATTGAAGACATGTTGCTGGTAACCGCGGATGGCCATGAAAACTTAACGACCATCGAGAAAGAATTGATAATTTTGTAAGGAGTTTGAGATGAACAAAGTCACGAAAGAGCGTCTTCTGCTTGTCACTTATGCTATAGCGATATTTTTTGCGTTCAAAAACATCAACATATTTTTAGGTGTTGTTAGCAAAATTGTGATATTGCTGACGCCATTTATATATGGTTTCGCGATAGCATATGTGGTAAATTGGCCAACACAATTTTTCTCGAAGAAATTGTACTCAAAGCACTATGTCAATAAAAAAATAGTAAAA
>JAZQJR010000119.1:0-1831 GCA_045541715.1 Acutalibacteraceae bacterium | reverse complement strand
ATATGAAAAAATAGCGAATTATTCAGGAAGCAAATTCCGGAGAATTGCAGGAGTAAAGCGAAGTACGTTGAAAAAATGGTAGAAATCTTGAAGAAAGGATACGCATCAAAACATCAACGAAGAGGGAGACATCAAAAACTGAGCATAGAAGACTTGCTATTGGCGACACTGGAGCATCTGCGAGAATACCGCACTTATGCTCACATTGCAGTCAGCTATGATGTTGCGGAAAGTAACATTTATCGAGGAATTCGGTGGGTAGAAGACACGTTGATTGAGGACGGAACTTTTTCTTTGCCAGGTCGAAAGGCGCGACTAAAAAGTGATGTGGAATATGAGGTGATTTTAGTCGACGCAACAGAAACGCCAATTGAGCGCCCTCAAAAAACAAAGAAAATACTACTCATGAAAGAAAAACCGTCATACCTAAAAAACTCAACTATTGACAAATCCGGGAGTGCCCTAGAAGAGTAGTTGTGAATGAAATTTAATGACCTGGTCAAATACAACTTCTGCTGAAACGCGCCTTTGAACAAGAACTTAAACTTGCATGTTTGGGAAATTTTCAGCTCGTAAACACTCAATTATGGCACTCCCATAAATCCTGAAAGCGAAGAGATTATTTTTTGGCGTTCGAAAAAGGGAAAGTTCATGATTTCCAACTATTTAAAAGCAACCAAATCCACTTGAAACCAGGATCACAGCTAACGGCAGATAGCGCCTATCAAGGGATTACAAAGTTGCACGCAAATTCCGTTTTGCCGAAAAAGTCTACCAAAAATCGCCCCTTATCGAAGCAAGACTGAAAACAGAACAGAAACATCTCAAGAAAACGTACCGCTGTTGAGCACGTGATCGCCTTAGTTAAGCGCTTTCGAATTCTTTCAGAACGCTATCGCAACCGAAGGAAACTCTTTTCTCTACGGTTTTCTTTGATCGCTGGTATTTGCAATTTTGAACAACTCTCTTAATTTCGCAAGAGTGCTAATATTATTTTCTTTGGCCTCGCGACCGCGTGCTGCTAAACCAAAATAAAGACCAGCTATAAAAAAGTCCATAGTGAAATAAAAATAGAGAAAAAGTGCATAAGAAAAAGACCTTAACAGAAAAGAAAAGCTATTGAATAATTAGATTTTAGGTATAGGCTAATAAGGCTTTTGTTCACGAAGGACAGCAAAAATAATGTTACAGAGTTTTCTTACGACAGCACCGACAAATGATACTTGTCTTTTGATTTAAGGGATTGATAGTAATCAGAGAGGACAGGCTCACAGAACGAAGGCCTGTTTGCAGCAGTCCAAATAGCTTTCCTAAGATATGGTAAACCTCTTTTGGGAATTTTGTTTTGTGTCCCGATAAAAAAACATCTGGCTCTGGACCGCGCTAGACCGCGCCACAAAGTTTCAGCTTGGCACTCAGAAATAAAATACTTCCAAAAGCTTACAGATAAACTTAGCCATATTGACGCAAAGTTTTTATGCGTCATGCATACAACCTTATTGTTCCCACAAAGCATCTCGTATGTAAGGCACATACGCACACCGTCGAGAGAATGGATCGGCTGTTGCGTCATTATTTTACGAGGCTTGCCCGAAAAACTTACCGCTATTCGAAGAATTTGCAGATAATTAAGTATTATCTTCTGCTGTTTTATGCATAGGGATTTTATTGAATAGCCCTCTTGCGAAATTAAGAGAGTCGTTCAAAATTGCAAATACCCGCGATCAAAGAAAAGCGTTTCCTTCGGTTTCGATAACACTCTGAAAGAATCAGAAAATCGATTAACTAAGGCGATTACATTCTCAACAGCGATACGTTTTCTTGAAATATT
>JAZQJR010000118.1:0-22300 GCA_045541715.1 Acutalibacteraceae bacterium | reverse complement strand
AATCCTCGTGGAAAATCTGCACAGTGTCACCAATATAGACTTTTTCTAATACAGAAAAATCCTTATACTCCTCGGTATCTTGAAGTGGCACAAACTCGACTGTAGCGGTAACTTGAGGCTTATCAATGCCGTTTTCAAATTCTTGTTTTGCAGCATTTCTAAGCGCTTCTAAGGCTTGAGACTCGCTCATTTCTTCGCTTATTTTTACATCAGAATAATGAATGCGAGTAGTTTTCACATTCGCATAATTGCCAATATTTTTGATTTTGCACTGGCGGAGTGGCCACAATAGTCTTGCTGATCCTATTTGATACTCGCGGCTAATTATGAGGCCGCCGTAGGCGCCTGCTCCACCGCTAGGTGGTGGCCGTCTTCTTTTAAGCCGGTTGGCATTATTTTCGTCGCACCGCCTCCGCTTTTCTTTGCGGAAAGAAAAGCTCGCAAAAGAAACGATTTCGCGCTCTAAGTCATCTGCAAACAAAAAGCTATGTTTCACGCATTTTGCATATTCCGCGGCCGAGAAGCTTTATGGTCTATCCAAGCATTGACGCGATATGTCCTGTGCGGTCACGCACCGAAAAGAAAAGCTCGCAAAAGAAACGGATTCGCGCACAAAGCCACAAATAAGCCAAAAGCTCTAGTTCACGCGATTTCCGTGTTGCGCGACCGATAAGCTTTAATGTTCATCCAAGCTTTACCGCGACCCGTCCAGTGCGGTCACGCACCTAAAAGGTCGTAAAAGATATGGCGCGCATAGAAAACTGGATTTCCAAGCATATCGACGTCAGAATTTATCGCTCTGACATATATTTCTGTATTTCATCAGATGTTAATTTTCTTATCTGTGTGTTTGCATATTCTCTATATTCTTCGACAATGAAAATAGGGTTCATATCTTCGCAAGTTTTTCCTTTGTTCTTTTTTAGATATAACTGCAAGTCCTCGTTATCCGTAAAGATTTTGTATGAAAGTCTGCCATTTTCACTTTTAAGCTCATAAATACCACATGTCTTTTTCATACTATAATCAGCAGTACGCAAATACAGCTTGGCAATTTCTAACGACTTAAAAGGGAAATTCCACCGTTGCAATCCACGATTGGGGTCATGTTCAATGCAAATGCACCTCCCACAAGTACCACAAACGTATTGTGTGTGATTTTCTAAACAATCTAATGGATTTAAAAGGGGTGTTTTTCTGTTTTCATCAACATAACATTCCATACACATTTCATTTCACTCCCTTTACAAATTCAAGTTTGCCGAACAGATTATATCACATAATCTCAAAGAACTCAAAACAAAAATCACGACGGTTTCGTATCAAGCCATCGCACCCGAACGGCTGCACTTCAAACTCAACGACAAAGCGCTTAAAATGCCGGATAACATGAGAAAACTCAATCTGATTTGCGACTTTTAATTTGTATATTCTGCGTCTACTTCTGTATAATTTACCCGGGGTGATTATTATCATTTATACTGTAAAAAATTTTACTATTAAATATTCATTGAAAGATGAGCCTTGCCTACAAGACATGATTCAATCAGTGAAGAAGGCTCAAAATGACATCTTTGCCTTTCTAAACGTTCCCCAAAGTCTAACCAATATTGAGATAGTCATCTACAGTGATATCCACGATTTCCATAACAAGGTCTATGGACAGTTAAAAGAAAAATGGAATGTTTGTGCAATTAAGGAGCACTTTATCCATGCCGTATCTCCTCTTTTTCCAGGTGAGATACATAAATACAGCGACATGCTACTGATACTCTCGAAGGCTGTACAAGATGTTATATTAAATAACATTTTTAATGGCATCCCAAGATGGCTGGGCATCACCATATTAACGTCAAAGCTAATGACAGAGCAAATTACTTACAGTAAGCCTCAATTATCTCATTTTAAAGAGCCTAACTATCACAACGACAGTGAATCATACTTTATTGCTAATTTTATACTTAACAAATTTGGGAAAAATATTGTCCTTGAACTTCTAAATCAACCAAACGATTACAACGAAATCTTGCATCTTTCTGATGAGGAGATTGATACTGAATTAGAAGAATACTATAAGAGCTCCGACTAATCCTGCTTTTTCACTGATGCTTAGCATCTTTCCAGGTAGCTCACAAATCGTGTTCCAAATGCCATTCACAAGGTTCTGCGCTGCTCCTATTCCAGCTGAAAGAAGCTAGCCGCCCCAACCCAAAGCCTTTAAAAAACTGCCATAAAATTTACATATTGTCCGACCCGCGAGCGCTAAATTTTTTGTTTTCACCAATTTAAATTCGCGACTTGGCCAGTGCGGTCACGCACCCGTTCCAAATTCTGCCCGGCAGCTCTCTCACGAAATTCGTAACGTTATTTACAAACTCGCTCGCCTTTGAAATGCCGGTGCTGATAAGATTCGAGAAAAAGGTTCCAACCTTGTTTGCTGCATCGCAAAGCCATGTCCAGATTTTGCTTGGTAGCTCTGAGAAAAAATTTACCACGCGCCCGATAAATTCGGGAACTTTCGTGGTTGCAAAGTTCCATAAATCGATTCCCCACTTAACAACTTGCGCAATCGCTAAACCTAGCGCGTAGCCTAATTTTTCAGGCAACGCGTTAAACCACTCTCCAACACTGTTGATGAAGCTTGGAATCGTCTCTGTAAAAAAGGCGACAAACGAGTTCCAGGTTTCCGGAATTGTCACCGTAAAAAAATTCAAAATTGCTTCCCAAGCTACAGAAAACGCGGTCTGAACATTCTCCCAAAGATCTATCCAAAAGTTTCTAAAGCCCTCGCAATTGTTCCATAAAAGAATAAAGGCCGCGACCAACGCGCCGATTGCCGTGATAATCAAACCTATCGGATTTGCGCTCATCGCAGCGTTCATCAGCCATTGAGCCGCCGTCACTGCACCTTGCGCCACCGTCAACGCAACCTCTTTGAGTCGCATAAAATCCAAGTTTGACGCGACGTCTAAAATTTTGCCGCCAAAATCTTTCATTTTTCCAACGGCGTCACCGATTTCGCTTGCGAATTTCACCGTTTTTACTGCAATCATCGCCGCCGTAATTCCGCCGATTGCAATCGCCACTAAATCAGCGTTTTCAATCAACCAAGAAATCGCGCTCATCAGCGGCGGCAGCATGTTCACAATCATATCACTGGCTTTTTCAATCAATGTTCCGGCGCTTTCTGAAAGCTTATCGAGTACGTCTTTTAAAGGCCCGGATTCACCGGCAGTCTGAAAGAAATTTGAAAGCTTTGATGCCGCATTCTGTAGCGGTTCTTGAAGCTTGTCATAAACCGTAAGGCCCATTTCTGCAAAAGTGTTTTTTAGAATTTTAACTTTGCTCTCGGTAGTTTCGTAGCGTTTTTGAGCTTCTTCAGTCAAAGCTGAGTTTTCATTCCACGCTTGATTTGATGATTTTATCGCACTTGTAAAAAGCTCGTTTGCATTCGATGCCCTTAAAAGCGCATCACGAAGTCGAATTTCACTGATTCCCATCTCATCGAGGAATTGCAGTGCGCTTTCGTCTTCCAAGTTGCCAAGGCCCGTAATAAAGGTAGTTAGCGCGCCGGTTGCATCCTCGGCAAAATATTTTTGAAACTCGGAGGTCGACATTCCGGCAGCCTTCGCAAAATACGCAAGCTCGGCACTACCTGTTTCGCAAGCACTCGCCATCTGAACTATCGCCCGTGAAATCGCCGTTCCTCCTGCATGAGATTCTAAACCAAGAGACGAGAGCGCCGCTGCAACGCCTAAAATATCGGCTTCAGTCATGCCGACTTGAGTTCCGGCCGCCGAAATATTTAGCGCCATTTCGGTAATTTCTGATTCTGTAGTTGCAAAATTGTTGCCGAGTTCAACGATAGCTGAGCCTAATCTACCGAAGTTTTCTTGATTCATGCCCGTAATGTTCGCGAGCCGAGCGAGCGCTGTTGCGGCTTCCTGAGATGTTAAATTCGTTGTGACGCCGAGGTGAGCCATAGTTTCCGTAAAGGAAAGCAAATTTTCATTTTTTATGCTAAGCTGGCCGGCAGCTTCGGCAATCGCAGCCAGCTCCGATGCGGCCATTGGCATTTGTGTTGACATCTCGCGAAGTCCAGATTCAAACTGTTCAAACTCTTCTTCCGTTGCATCGACAGTTTTTCGAACGCCGGCAAACGCGCTCTCAAAATTAAGTCCAACAGTGACAACAGATTTGGCAAGGTCAACAATTTCCCGGCCCAATCGTTTTATGGCGTCGCTTGCTAAATTTGCGATAACGCCCTTCATCACGGTAAAACCTTGGCTCAACTTCGAGCTGTGATTTTTAGTGTTATTCATCTCGTCGCCGAGCTGGCTTGTGGCTTTTTCAGCTGCGTTTAATTTATCTTTGTTGTCTTTGATATCGCTGTTCAAAGCCTTTATCTGCGCCGCTAAACTTCTCGCCTCGGCGCTGTTTTTGCCCTGCTCGAGAACTACATTTTTATACGCAGTTTGCAGAGATTTTAACTTTGAGCCTTGCTCAGATAGTTCAGCATTTAACTTATCAAGCGGAGCCTTTGTTTTTTCAAGCTGCGAATTTACGTCTTTTAAGCTGCTCTCCATCTTAGAAAGTTCGGCCTCTGCCTTGTTTAGAGAGACTTTCCAGCCGTTGGTTTTCTTGTCGTTCTCGCCATACTTTTCGCTGGACTGCGCAAGCGCACTTTTTAAAACGGCGATTTTTTCTTTTTGCTTTTCAATTTGGCTGTTTAAAAGTTTGCTATGAGAAGTAAATTCAAAGTGTTAAGGACCCACTTTTGAGGCAAATATTAACATGTCGCTTTGTGAATGGCTATAGTTGGAGGAAGATTGCATTTCAAATTGGTGGTGGAAACTCTGTCGATAGCGTAAAAAAGAAATTATATAGATATTTAAAAAAGTAATTAAAGTTGTCCCTTTTGTCCCTTTTTATCGTGATAATACGGTGTTATCGAGGAAAATGGTGAGCTCTTAAAAGTCGCATATACAACGCTTAAATTTGAGCAGAATCTCGTTTCAACCGGTGGCAACAAAAAAGGGATTCATAAACGCCGAAAACCGGCTAACCAAAGAGGCCCTCGATGCGCTGAAAGCTGCGTGGTATAAGTTCTACTCGAACAACGATGAAAATGTCATAATTTTGAACGGGGGCCTGACCTTTCAAGAAGCCAGCAATACCAGCGTTGAAATGCATTTAAATGAAAGCAAAAAGTCCATGTCTGATTCGATTTTAGAACTTTTCGGAGTGCCAACAGATTGGAGTTGGGAAACCTTCATAAAGACCGCTATTATGCCGATTCTGGCAACATTTGAATGTGCTTTAAACAGAGACTTGCTTCTCGAAAAAGAGAAGAAGTCTTTTTATTTTGCTTTTGACACGAAAGAAATCATCAAGGGTGACATCAAAACGCGGTTTGAGGCCTATAAAACCGCATTGGAATCGAATCTAATGCAGATAGACGAGGTCAGATATTTAGAAAATCTTGAGCCTTTGGGACTTAACTTTATCAAATTGGGACTTCAAGATGTGCTGTTTAATCCGGTCACAAAGGAAGTTTACACCCCAAATACAAATCAGGTTACAAATATTGAAAACAAAAATGGAGGCCTAAAAAATGAGCAAATTAACAATATTTAAAAATGAAGATTTCGGCGATATTAGGACAACTTTGGTTGATAGTCAGACTTATTTTTGTTTAGCCGATGTATGCAGAATTCTGGACATTAAAAATGTGAGTGACTGCAAAGACCGTCTAAAAAAAGATGGGGTCGTTAATAACGACGTCATCGATTCGCTCGGCCGGAGGCAAGTTGCAAATTTTATAAACGAGTCAAATTTGTACAAGTGTATTTTTCAAAGCAGGCAGCCTTATGCTGAAAAATTTCAAGATTGGGTAACTGAAGAAGTTTTGCCACAGATTCGCAAGACCGGTGGATATTCGTACATACCTAGAAGCTATCCTGAAGCCTTGCGTTTGTCCGCCGATGAAGGTGCGTGGCCGCACAGGCCGAGTCGCGGGAGAGAATGTATAAAATTTACGGCTGTTCTGTCGCGCAATGTGAAAATCGCGTGAACGCGTGAAATAGGGCTTTTTTACTTATGACTTGAGGCGCGAAATCGTTTCTTTTGCGAGCTTTTCTTTTCAGTGCGTGACCGCACACGACATGTCGCGCGAAGGTATTGCTAGGACAAAAAGCGCACTCACGCGGAAAGAGCCAGCGCTGACAATGCTAAAAACGCGTGAAACGGAGAGTTTTGTTTACTTGTGACTTGAGGCGCGAAATCGTTTCTTTTGCGAGCTTTTCTTTTCGCAAAGAAAAGCGGAAGAGCTGGAAATGCCTAAAATCTTCGATGCAAATTATGGTAGCGTTCGAACCTATCCAGCTGAAGCTTGGCAAGAGATTTATGGCGTAGACCTGAAAGAGCTGTTTTAGCTTCTGCGTTTAACTTGAAAAACTGGAGGTGAAATCTGATTTTACAAATATGCGCGCAAATCGATTACCAGCTGCTCTTCTAGGTTTATGAGCCTCTTTGTGATATCTTTGGCCTTTTCGGAAGCGGCTTTATATTGGTTCAAATATCGGCTTAAAGACTTAACACCCATATTGCAGCCGTCCGTAATCAAATCCGCAATAGTTTTGTCAGAATCATTCATGGCGAGTTGCACATTCGTTTTCATCCAGGACATGCCCTTCGCCATCGGATTTGGTTCTTTTCCTGCGTCATGATACTCATTTAAAAGGGCGTGCGTTTCGTCGCCCAAGCTCTCATGCTCTTGTTTGCACTCAGAGAGCCTTTTTTCGAGATTTCCATCATGAACGTGCTCCAAGACATCATCTAGCGAAATAACGCCCATTTTGACGCCAGAATTGCACTCGCGCAAAAGTTTGATTGTATCGTCGTTAATCATAAGAAAATTGCCTCCCGAATGATTTTTGTCTCAACAAGTATTATCTTGCCCAAATGCCGGCATTTTATCGCCAAAATGCGCATATCTTTTTTGCGGGGTGATATTTTTGAAATTTGACTGGAAAACTTTCATCTTTTTCGTTGCGATTCCACTCTTAACTGGAGGCTTCGCTAGCTTAATTTCGCGAGAAAGCATGGCCATGTTCGAACTTTTAAATAAACCACCATTATCGCCGCCAGGGTGGCTATTTCCGCTGGTCTGGACGATTCTCTACACGCTCATGGGAGTAGCATCATACTTGGTTTTCACGTCAGGCCAAGATAGCGACGAAATCAAACTGGACCTTAAAGTTTACGCGCTGCAGCTGATATTCAACTTTTTCTGGACGATTTTGTTCTTCAATTTCGAGCTGTATTTTTTTGCTTTTTTCTGGCTACTTGCACTTCTTGCGCTGATAATTTTAACAACTGTTCTATTCTACAAAGTCTCAAAACCCGCAGCCTACCTGATGTTTCCGTACATACTTTGGGTAACGTTTGCCGCATATTTAAACCTTGGCGTTGCGTTGCTAAACTGAAAAAATGCATCTTAAAATGGCAAAAACTTGTCAATGTGGGATATTTCTTCACTTGATCGCTTAAGCTAAAGTTGTATCTTACTTAAACGCAGACGTTGGAATAGCAGAAATGCCCTTAAAGTATTGATGCTTCCCTTGATTTGTGCTAAATTTTAAGGGAAAGGACGGCGGTTAAGGGAATGCGAATGTTTAACTATTCTTCGGCTAAAGAGCAAAAATGGGATTCGGAAATACTCGGCTACGTTGCGGCGATCTACAAAGAGGCGGGCAAGCAGGAATTGTATCTAAAGCAACGACCGGAAGAGCTTGAAAAACTCATCAATATCGCAAAAATACAAAGCACTGAAGCGTCAAATGCGATCGAAGGTATCGTTACAACCAATACGCGCATTGCGCAACTTGTAGAAGAAAAAACGATGCCAAAAAATCGCGATGAGCAAGAAATTGCAGGCTACCGAGATGCGCTAAATGTCATTCACGAGAGTTTTGATGCGATTCCGATTTCTCGCAATTACATTCTTCAGCTGCACAAAATCTTGTACAGCCATATGAATAACCCGATGGCAGGGCAAATAAAAAATACGCAAAACTATATAAGCGCAACAAATCCTGATGGCAGCTCAAGAATTCTGTTTACACCGTTGTCGCCCTTTGAAACGTCGCAGGCCCTTGACAAAATTTGTGAAGAATACAACAAAGTAATCGGAAACTTTGAGCTAGAGCCACTTATTGCTATTCCGATGTTCATTCACGATTTTCTTTGCATACACCCTTTCAACGACGGCAACGGCCGAATGAGTCGCCTGCTCACCACGCTGCTTTTGTACAGAAGTAATTTTTGCGTTGGCAAGTATATTTCTCTCGAAGCGAAAATTGCGAAAAATAAGGATCTATACTATGATGCGCTAAGTCAATCGCAAGACGGCTGGCACGATGGAAAAGCAGATTCTACGCCGTTTATAAAGTACCTCCTAAGCACAATATTGGCCGCATATAAGGATTTCGAAGATAGATTTTCCATAGTTGAAAAGAAACTTCCGGCGCTCGAGATGGTGAGAAAAGCCGCTCGAAACAGAATTGGGAAATTTACCAAAAAAGACATAATGGAGTTATGTCCATCGTTAAGTGTAAGCTCAATTGAAGGTGCACTTCGAAAGATGGTCAATGCCCAAGAAATACGAAGAGATGGAGCGGGGAAGTCGACATATTACGTTCATTTAAAATAATTATTGGCAGTGCTAATATTGTACAGATAGCGGTAATTTTACAAGTGTTAAAATTCGGCCACTTCTCCATTTTTAGGCTATTTATCGCTCCAGTTTCTACAAATAATTAGCAACACCTAATTATTTACACTATATTTATCGCTCCAGTTTCTACAAATAATTAGCACCACCTAATTATTTACACTATAAATATGCCGGAACTGTCCTGATCTAGCAGCTGGCGGCCGCGAGGCGCCGAAGGACCGCAGCCAATCACTCAACAACGTTGAGGAATTGGCTACAAAGAAAATAATATTTTCTTTGGCCTCGCGGCCTCGGCTGTGGTGGCCAGGCCAATGGAAAATGCTCACCTTATGGCGCTCCTAATATACCGAAACTCTTGCTCTTTTAAACTTGAAAATAACAGCAGCTTCTTTTACAATAAAAAGTAAGTTAAAAAATGGAGATGAAGAAATGACAGAATCAACAAACGAGTTGCAAAAGATTATGGATGAGGACTTTTCTGAGAGAAAGAAAGTCAGCCCTCAAAAGTGGGCTGGTTTCGTAGAGAGTAGCGTTGTTAATTTTTTTGACGAGCATAAAATCGAAAAGCTGGCAGTCGAAGACGGTAACGGTAACAAGGCAAAGCTTGTTCGGACGAAAGACAACGGCATAAAAATAGAATATTCGTCAACCATTTTGATGTAAGGGTAAGTTTATTACCCTTCTTTTTTTACCGAATTTAAAAAATTCGGCCATATGTTAAGCCAGAAAATTTTACAGAAACAATATCATTTTTCAGCTTCAAAATTTGTAGATCCGACTGACCGGGTGCGAAAGATAGCGGGACTGCTCTGTTAGGTGAGATAAACATTTTTACACCTTGAAAATTAATCAACGGATAATTGCTTTCGTAACGATAGGACGTTACCTTTAGTGGCTTGATCATATGAGTGGTCTTTGTTGAATACGAAATCTCATCTAAATAAGCTTTTTCTCGAACCCATAACTGATTGCTAAATTTATCCGCTATATCGTTGTTGGCCGAGGAAAAGTCTTTAAGCTCTAACTTTTTAAATATTGGCAAGACAGTCTGAAAAGTACGATTAAGCTTGCAAAAATAAAGATTATCATAGATGTTTTTCAGCAGATACACGTCGTTATTATCATCTGTGAATGTCTCGTTTTGAGGGCTATAAGTGAAAACTTTTTTGACTCCAAGAAACTTCGCTACGGCGGAGATGTTATTTCCTTTATTAGACTGCTTAAACTCCCATACATCCGCTCGGTTTACCCAAAGCCCTTGAAATTCAGAATGGACTTTATTCGAGCTGTGTACTTGTATATTTTGAGCCGACGTTTTACCAATCAATGCGTTTAAAACACTTTCCTCGATAGTTTTAATGTTGTCGTTTACCTCCGCGAGCAAAATGCTTACAGATATTTTTACATCGGGAAGAAGCATGAATACTGAGGAATATTCGCTGGTTTTTCCTCTTTTTATCAAAACGGTAGTGTCGAGAAATTTGCCAGTAAAGTCCCAGCCCAAGCCGAACCCAAATCTTTCTCCTGCGGCTATAAAAAATGAGCTTAGTTGAGTTTTTAAAAGTTCGCAGTACATTTTGTCAGAAATTAAAGTTCTATCCCTCATCAGGCTAATAGCTAATGTACATAAGTCGCGACTACTCGAGGATAGCCCCGCAACTCCATACATGCTTATTGTTTCATTACGGAATGTCCTTTGCTGATTTAATGAATATGCAACATTTTTGTCGTGTTTCCTTTCTCCGAGACTTTTGCCTGTTCGGTTGAGCCCTATTTTATCGAATATGTACTTTTTTAAGAAACTTATGTAAGGTAAGCCAGAAACCTTTTCGACTAATATTTGCGCCAAGAAGAATCCATCATCGCAATAGACTGCCATTTCGTTGGGCGAAAATTGCAAGTAGCTTTCTTGAAGTTCTTCTAAGAAATTTTTTCGTATATCGCGGAATGAATATCCTACACCGCCGTTGAAAGTGGAACCATACAGCCCGGATGAATGATTTAGCAAAGACCTAACTGTAATGTCCTTGTAACGAGGGTCTTTCATTCTAAAACACTCAATGTAATTTACAACTTTGTTGTTCAAAGCTAATTTTCCCATATCTACCAATATCAAAACGGCTAAAGTCGTAAAAATTTTGCTTGCAGAGCCAATATTAAATATGGTATCCTCGTTTATACGTTGTTGCGATTCAGAATTTCTTATCCCATAGCTTTTTGAAAAAATAATCGAATCCATTTCAGAGATTGAAACACTCATTCCAATGGGGTGGTTTATTTTTTTGTAAAAAGAATCGAATATGGAGCTTAGTTTTTCTTTATTTAACATTCTTTTCTCCTTAGCGATAGCTTATTGTATAGCCTTTTTAATTCATACCTTGATATTTTTCCATTTAAAGTGCACGGAAGGCTTTTCAATGTAATGATTTCTTCTGGTATTTGTCTATGAGATAAATTTTCTTGTAAAAAGCATTTTAAGCTTTCTTCTGAGAAAGCTTGTCCTGCAAACAACTCAACAAATGCAACTATTTTTTCTCCGTAATAATTATCTGGTACCCCAACAACCTTGGCTAATTTTATAGATGGAAATCTTTGAATTATACCTTCAATTTCCTCCGGAGAAAAGGTCTCACCACCCCTTATGATGGCTTCTTTAATTCTTCCAACAACCGTTAGGTTTCCATCGTTATCTATAAAACCTAGATCACCGGTAGGGAACCATCCGCCGTTTGATTTGTCATCCTTACAAAGGTAATCTGATTTAACAAGGATTTCGCCTATCTTGTTTTTTACTTCAATGGAGGAATTTTTTAGCAAAACGACTTTTACATTGATACCATTTAGTGCCTGTCCGCAGTCTACAACATCTTTGTCGCAATCGGCAGATAGTGTACCAATAGAAACAGCTAAAGTTTCCGAGGAACCATACTCAGTATATATATGATTAACATTAAACTGCTCTTTGACTTTTTTTAGCAACGCAGAGTTAAGTACAGAACCAGCAACAACTATATTTTTCAACGAGTTAAAGTGCAAATTTTCTTCATTGCTTAATGCGATTAACATAGTCGGGACGCAGGCTAAAAAGCTAGCCTTTTTCTCAAGAATTGCCGATGAAAGTTCTTTTACATTGAACTTTTTCAACATGATAAGGCTGCTACCCGTTTGAAAAACGCCAAGAAAAGTTAATAGCCCCATAATATGAAACATTGGCAATGAAGTTATTACGATATCATCGCAAGTATGCGCTAAGCGCTGGCTTCGATAAAGAGCGTTTAAGAAGATTTTCTCAAAATTTATTGAAACTTGCTTTCTGCAGCCTGTTGTTCCAGATGTAAACACCGTAATACAAGCGGAATCTTTACTCGTATTACGTATCTTTTCATTGTAGCTTTGTTCATCTATATTTTTTCCAATTTGCAAGAAGCTTTTTAAAGTAAATCCCTCTGCGCCAATATGAATGACGTCTTGACTAGACTTAATTGAGGTACTTTTATTATTTGCCAATATAGTTAACTTAGGTTTTATTTCGGATATGAGCTGACTCAAATAAGCAGTTTTTACATAAGATGGCACCAGGACTAACTCAACATTCAAAAGTATGCACGCAAAAATATTGATGACCATTTCTAAAGAGTTTTCTGCACATAAAATAACTCTATCTTTTTCGTTAACTCCCAATGCGATATATGATTTGCAGGCTTGTTTTACTAAGCCATACATTTTCCCATAGGTTAATTTTTCTTTATCTTGATAAAAAGAGATAAAATTTTTGTTTTTATTTTTCTCCATCGATTCTTTAAAAAACTTATCAAAATAAAAAGCCATATAGTTTTACCTTGTAACATCATACCTTGAGGCGGTCGATAATTCTTTAAACCTTGAGCATCGAACGTCTCCTACGCCTAGCATGCCGAATTCTTGAAAGGACATCCCCTTACAGCCGCCATTACATAATTTTAAATACCTGCACTTTTGACATGGAGAATCTGCTCTTAAAGTATAATTGATAATTTTTTGAGCATTTTCGCACGACATAATTTGTTCCATAGGGTCCCTAATTAGATTACCAAACGGAAAAGCCAAGATTGCACAAGTACATGGGTAAACGGTCATATCTGGATATACATATAATCTGTTGGGCCCAGATCCACAATTGCAGGTGTGATGTTTTTTTACATAGCTTTCAAACTTCGCAAGTTTTTCATCAGATATACTATCGAGGTAGTCAAAATCATACATAGTCTTGATCGATAAAGGAATCTTACTTTTCGAAATTAAATTTTTGACGAATGGATTCCATATTCTAGGTTCTACATAGCCTTTCCAGTTGCGGGCTCGTCCATATGGCATTATTGGAGAAAGCTTCCAACAGGAAATGTTTAGCTCCTCTAAAATAGATCCTAATTCGTGAATAGACTTTAGATTTGAAGACGTTACTGTAGTACTTACGGAAACTCTAAAACCATGAGCAACCAACTTTTTTACGCTTTCTAGGGATGCGTCAAAAGTACCTGCTCCGCGGATTTTGTCATTGTTGTCTTTATTTCCGTCTATAGATATCTGGAAAAACAAGTCCGATGCATTGTATTTTTCAAACCTATTCAATGTAAAAAAATCCGTTGTACCATTGCTGCAAATGCCTATTTTTCCGATTTCACTTGCAATCAAAAAGTCTAAAATGTTTTCGAATCTATAATGTAGTGTAGGTTCTCCTCCGGTTAGGACAATCCCTACATTTTCAAAAAAATTTATTAGCTTGTTGAGGCCAGTTATCGCAACATCATATGGCATTTGAGTTGAGCCTTTTTTTCCTCGAATGCAATGCGTACAAAGCAGGTTACAGTCGTCAGTTAATAAGTATTCGATATTCATTACAAGACCACGCCTTATCATTATCGCTATTATAGTTGCACTAAAAATTACAAACAAAAAATCAAATAAAATAAATTCTATCTTTTATCGATCCAATACGATAATAGAAACTGTACTTTTTTATCGTAAGTTTTAACATTATCGCCAGAACTCTTCATCGGCCCAAGAGCCCATAGAAACCGCACTTGCCTCATCACAAGTTTCAGCATTATCTATCAAAACCTTTTCATCCATAAAATCACCTCCCAGGTTAGTGCAACTATGATAGCTATAAATATTTTTAAATGCGACATTATAATATACTTTTAGCGCGTTAATTGTTGTCGAATTTTGAAACATTGCATTCATAATTATCAAAATTAGCTATACCGATATAGTCCTATACAAAGCATCGAAGCTATGATTAGCAATATAAAATAACTACACTTTATGATTTTTATTTCTGTTAAAACGCTATTTTTGAGTTGCTCTTTAAAGCGTTGATAGTTATGGCTGTTGCTTAGAGGAAAATTTACAATAAAACTCGAGAGAAATGAATTATCCAATTCAGCGAAACCATTGCCAACAGCTTCCCTTACACTAAGGCCCGAGAAATCACTTATATCCACATCTGCACCATAGGACAAAAAGAGCCGAATCATCAATTGTAGCGCTCGACTGGAATAGTAGACGGGGTTCGTCTCTGTGCCAATTTCATAAATATAATGTTCATAAGCGTAGTCAGAGGTTTCGTTTACTTGTACTGCCATAAGAGTATTGGTTTCAGCGGATCTTATAAGCTCATGCAGAAAAGTTGTCATTCTTCCATTTACATCGATTGGAATATTTAAATCAAGATTTTCTTGTTGTAAGAATAGCAAGGTTTTGTCAACATCTAATTCAACGACAGCTATTTGGTAAAGGTATTTCTGTAGTGGAGTCATTGCATATATGCAAGCAGTTTTTAAGTTGGAGGAAAGGAAAAATATGACTACAAATAGACAAATTAATTTTCGCATAAAAAACACACCATAATTAGAGAGGTAAGCATATATAACTACGCTTACCTCAACATTTAGTTAAATAGCTTTACTCATCCGCAGCGGAGCAAAAAGGAACATCACAAGCGCAGCCATTATCATTATCACAGTAGAAATAAAAACAATCCTCAAAATGGCTCGTTATTTTGGGTTCAACTAAAAAGGTCATGTCTTTCATCTCCTCGATATGTTAGTCAGTTAAAAAATTTTACGGCATATCCGCAGCAGTGCAAAAGGGAACATCGCAACCACTGTTTCACATCCTGCACGTCTACGAAGTAACCTACCATTCCCAGGCGCCGTGGCAGTTACAGTCATAGTCAGCACCACAATCCGCACTACAAGTAGCAACAGCTTCTGAAGTAAGTACTGGTTTAACTAAAAAGCTCATAGTATTCAGCTCCTATACTTCTGCAAAGTAACCTACCATGCCCAGCCGCCTTGGCACTCACAACCGTCATAAACTTCGCAAGAATCTATGTAACCTTGAACTTTATTTGGTTCAACTATAAAACTCATTTTATTCACCTCCCTAATAGCTTAATTTGCTATAACCAATACATGATATTTATACGTAAGTTACGCACGTATCTCCGCCAAAGCAACTACAAGGTTCATAGTCAGCACCACAAGTAGCAACAGCCTCTGAAGTAAGTACTGGTTTAACTAAAAAGCACATAATATTCACCTCCTTGTTATAAATCCCCTTGCTTAAATACGTTCATCTTTGATGACCACCCCCTCACCATGAAGGTGTTTTCTAGACGGTTGCCAAATTGGATAGGGCATCATATTTAGCTTTTAAAGTTTCGATCAAATTGTATTTCCATTTTTGGCACGAACAGTCATTTGTAATAGTCGGACAGCCGCCCATACAAAGCGGTAAAACATCACATTGAACACACTTTTCGTTTTTAAACGGACTAAATAGCATATAATTAACTTGAGTCATTATATTTTGGTCCGTAGTGGCCGTGATATCCTTTATGTTGCCGATGCTCATCGTTGGATCGGACATGTCATGCCAACATTTATATAAACTTCCGTCAGGAGCGATTACCTTAGATGTTATTGAGTCCGCACCACAGTTGTTGCTTTTTGCTCGAGGATAGGAAGGATAATTTTTAGGGTTAAAGCCTTTTTCTATCAAAAGCTTTTCGAAGTTTACATATTGTAAAGCATAGTCTTGTGTACTTAAACAGTCGCCGCTTATAGACTGACAGGCTTCGGTTGCTGCTTTAACATGCCCTAAATAAACATTTGCATCCTCCAAGTGATAAGACAAGAGCGTATCCAGCAACTCGTCAACCCGGTTTTGATTTGTTTTATCGACGTTAATTCTAATTGCTACAAAAAGGCCTGCATCGACTAGTTTTTTTACATTTCTTAAAATGACCTCAAAAGTAGGGCTAGAACTACCTTTTAATTTTCTCCTACTATTATGAATGTCTGCTGGCCCGTCAATTGTAATTTGGGCCTTCATGATTTTATATTTTAAAAATCGTTTTACAGTTTCATCGTCAATTAAATAACCATTTGTAATAATTGTTGCGGAAAATTTAGAGCCCGATTCCTCAGAATGCTTTATAAATTGTTCGGATAAGTTCCAAATAATGTCCTTGGCAAGCAGTGGTTCTCCGCCATACCATGTTATATGTATGTTTTTCCTTTTAGCCGCGGCATTTTCAACTTGCTTACAAATCGCTTCCATAACGTCTTGCGACATCATTTGATTTTTGGTGCTTTCGTAACAATAAGGACAGGCAAAGTTACAAGCGAACGTGGGTGCAATTGTTAAAGATAAATTATCCGTTCTAAATTTCCCTTGATAGCTTTTAAATTTTAAGAATTCTAATTCATCAAAACAATCATCGACTATAAATCCGCCGTTTTTCATGTTATTCAGAGTTTTTTGAGTGTTTTCATCAAGGGTACTTTCACAGAAGTGCTTTCGTTTTATACTTTCTAAAATCTCAAAAAAGCCACCATCGACTTCGGCTAATGCACAGGTCAGACAATTAAATGCGAGTTTTTTATTTTTGTAGTCGAAAATTATGTTGTAATTAGACTGTTTCATAGAAGGTCATCTCCTGTGTGAATAATTGTCACGCACAGTATAGTTTATATTTATTTCAAAATTCAACCCATTTTTACAAATTTTACCTGTTAACTAATTTGGTTCGAGCAAAAAGAATATCTTGGTGTTATTTGCCATATTGTGCCAAAAACATTTTTTTATATTCACTACAGTTTTCAAAAAGCTCATCGTGACGTCCGGAAGCGATAATGGCTCCTTCCTTCATGTAAACGACATTTTCTGCATACTTTAATGTGTACATTCTATGAGAAATTAAGATTACAAGCTTTTCTTTGATTTTTCTAATTTCATCAAAAACTTTTGCCTCGGTAAAAGAGTCCAGTGCCGATGTTGGCTCGTCAAAAATTAGTATTGGAGCATCCGAGAAAAAGACCCTAGAAACCGCTAATCTTTGCCATTGGCCGCCGGACAGCTCTAAACCGTTAGAGTCAAATAATTGAGTTAACTGGCTATTAAATTTTTCAGGGAGGCTTTCAATTAAACGATTGATCGTTGTTTTTTGCGTAGCTATTTCCAACTTTTTTTCGTCATGTACTTTTTCCATATTCCCAAACGATATAAATTCATTTAGTGGAACTGCCACTTTTTGAAAATCCTGATATATCCCCGAAAATAGGTTGCGATACTCTTGGAGGTCAAAATTCTGTATGTCTATATTATCTAACGTTATATACCCTTCTGTTGGAAGATAATGTCTTAGCAATAAATTTATCAAAGTTGATTTTCCACATCCATTTTCGCCAACTATGCAAACTTTCTCACCTAAGTTTAACTTTAAATTTATTTTATGTAGGGCGTTTTGCGATGCACCAGGATATTTAAATGAGACATTATGAAACTCTATAGTATGAAAGGTAATTACCGGCAGTGACTTATTTAAGCTATTTTTCTCTTCCAAGTAAAAAAACTCAAACAATTGATTAATAAACAACATACTCTTGTATGTTTCTGCAAGTTGGAGAACACATTGGCCGCAAGCAGTGTGAAAAGAGATTATAATTCCACTGTAGAAAACGAGTTCCGATAGATCGATGTTTTTGAGTAGAGTCATATATACTACGTAACCAATAGATATCAAAACTCCAAAACAAGGAAATATGTGCGATAAAATAACATCTTTTATTTCTTTTTTTCCAAACCGCTTCCATTTGTGCAAGTTTTCCTTTAAATTGCGGTTTCTTTTTTCTTCGAAATACTTTTCGAGCTTAAACAAACGAATCTCTTTTAAGTAGCTTTTGTCCGTTAAGATATTAAAAATATAAAAATTTTCTCTTTCCAGCTTTGTGTTTTCCTTGTAAACTGACATAAATGCATTTTGAGTTTTGCAGCGTATGAAAACAGATGGCAACGCGCAGACAAAAAGAAAGGTCGCTAGTTCTATCTTAAAGCAAGCCAAAATAATAGTTGCAGAAACCACATCAATAGTAAATATGATTAAGGTTGTCGCAGCGGTAACGAGCTTAAAGCATTCTGTACTGCAGTTTTTTATAACGTTAGTATAAAGGTCTTGAAAGTTTTGGGTAAAAAATTCTTTATATGGGACTTTTTTTATTTTGTTTAGAATTAGTGACTGTACATCGAATGTCAGCTCTATGCTTAGTAAGTGATACAAAGTTGATCGGCAAATTGATGCAAGCTCTTTCACAAAGACCATCAGTATATATGCGATACAAAAAAGCACTAAAAGGCCATATAAAGCTTCACTTTGCTTGTAAGTCAGGAGCCGTTCTACAGTAGAAATAATTTTTTTCAAAAAGAATGATGTAATCGAGGGAGCAATACCTAATATTATTACCAATGTTAGCGATACGGCCAGTAACCAGCGTTCGATATTAGCTAATCGCCTTAATATAAACTTGTAAATACTCCATATGATGTTCATTCCTGATGATCCTTTCCTCCGCAAACAAAGTAAGAGAAAAGGGTTTGTTTGCAGGTTGGCAATATCTTTATTATGGAGATATTTTATATCTCATATTTTATGGAATTATGTCGAATAAAGTTGATTAACCTATTTTTACAGGTTTAATTTTTACGCGTTATATTTAAGGTTGAACTGGGTACAGATGTACATCGTGTATGCACACCAATATGAAAAGCTCTTTTTAGCAATCAGAACATTTAGCAGTATTTAGGAATCGTAATTATGGGAAATCGCGAAAATCGTCAAAGGAGTGGCAGAGAGGCTTTCTAAAACAAGACAAACTCGAAGTGCGTTTTTTGTGAGAGACGTCAGGGATGAATAAAGCGACCGCTGAGTTTAACAAAAACGGTAAGTACCATTGAGGGACAGGTCGTGGTGAGGAGTCCGCGTAGGCCATGTCGCGCTAAAGTTTTGGCAAAACAATTGGCTTACTCACGCGGAAGGCGCTGAGTGCAAAATCGTATGGTGCGACGTTTATAGTCTATAAAAATTAAAGGGGAGTTCAACATGAAAGTATTTATTGGCGGTGCGTGACCGCACTGGACATGTCGCGCTGGAGTTGTGTCAAAACAATTGGCTTACTCACACGGAAGGCATTGAGTGCAAAATTTGATGTCGAGAACGAGCGACGAAGATGACCCGTTGACTGACGAAATAAAGGAGTGCAATGCGTTTAATCCAGATTTAGCGATTGATGTGCACAATAACGCCGGGCAAGGCGATGGGTTTGAATGTTTTTACCATTACAACGGTGGAACTGGCAAAACCTTAGCTCAAAATATTGAAGCTGAAGTTAAGGCAATCGGACAAAACTCGAGGGGCTGTAAAATCCGCTTAAATTCCGGCGGAACAGACTATTACGGCTTTATTCGAGAAACGGCTTGCCCGGCGGTAATTGTTGAGGGTTGCTTTGTGGATAATGCAACGGACATTCAAATAGCGGATTCGCTGGAAGAACAAAAAGCCTTTGGTGTAGCTTATGCCAAAGGTATTTTAAAAACATTGGGGATATCAGTAAAAGAAAATTCAGCTCAATCAAAACCTTCATCAAGCGCGAAGTATTATGTTCAGGTTGGAGCTTATGCAAGAAAAGAAAACGCTGAAAAACAGCTACAAAAAGCTAAAAACGCCGGATTTGCTGACGCCTTCGTGCACGTGGTCACGCAGCCAAATTCGCGGCGCGGAGCCCGCGCTGGCATGTCAAGCTAAGACTTTGTGTGAACAATTAGCGCACTCACGAGGAAGAATCTCAATCTGGCAGTACGTAAAAATCGCGTGAAATAAAGCCTTTTGTTTGCTTGCGACTTGGAGCGCGAAATCGTTTCTTTTGCGAGCTTTTCTTTTCGAAAAGAAAAGCGGAGGAGGGAAGAATATGGAGAACAAAACCTTTGGCATAGCTTCGTTTGCAATTCTGCTTGAAGCAATTATTACATACTTTAATCAGTTTTTCGTTCAAGAAAATTTTTGCTGGCAAATGCTATTTAGCATAGCTTTAGGCATAGTTATTGCGGTGGCGTATAAGCTGGATTTACCAGCACATTTTAATCTGAACTCGCAGGTTCCATACGTTGGCTGTGTGTTAACGGGATTTCTTCTGTCGCGTGGGAGTAATTATGTTTTTGATTTGATAAGTAAAGTCGAAAATGTTAGATGAGAATTTTTCATATTAGAGCTTTTGCTGAATTAAGTGAACTGTGTAAAATCAAAAGTTCTAACATATCCTTTCTCTTTTTATTGCCATTTTTTAGTTTAAAGTTTTATTGACAGCCTTCCAACTTACGATTCCCCAAAAACATACGCCTATCTGAAATATATCGAGAAAGGCTCTTCCGAAAAAACCACTTTTAAAATCTAATATCATACTCCAAAGGTCAATTACGAACCAGATATAAAAGCATATAACATTTTTCTTAATGTTGAGGATACTACCAATTATGCTAATGATTGCCATAACCCATGTTAAGTCAAAATAATTCAGTATGCTCATAATGATTTGCCTTTCTCATATAAATTTCCTCAAATCAATATCTAGAGATCTTATAACAGCTGTGTGTTATAGAACATGTCCCATAATCGATTTTCATATCTTGAGCAGGTTATAAAAATATTGCATAACTTTTCAGTTTCCTCTTGGCTGAGCCTTTCAGCCACACTATCTAAAACATCAATCCATCCCTGATTCGCATTGATGTATTCCTTACTTGTGTATGACTCGAACCAGCTTTTATATGGCGATAAATTAATCTTGTCCGAGTATTTTTCTGTCAGCTTTTGCCCAATGAACGCATATATCCAGGAGCATTGCACCAAAGCTGTCAAACCGGCAAGCAGGCCCTCCTTTTTCAACTGCTGCTTCATATAATCAATGTACTCAGCAATAATCTCTGCCTTACACTCATGCTTAGCTTCATCAATAATTATGCCTGCAGCCTTCATATTCGGAAGATGAACTTGCTCAGCTTCGTGTTCTGTTTGCTCTATTACTTCATAAATAAACGAGCAAAGCTCAGGTTCTACCGTACATTTCAGCATTCTTTTAAGGATGTCGATATAGTCCAACAAATACAGATAATCTTGTATCATATAATATCGGAAGCGAGCTTTATCCAAAGTCCCCAACGCCATCTCGACCACAAACGGTTTATTTCCGGCTTCTTCCCACAAATCCTGCACTTCTTCATATAGCCTGTCAGAAAGTTTCATCCTAACTCTCCTGTTTTTCTGCAATGATTGCGACATATCCACCACTCTTATAGTCTTCGGAAACCTCTTCAGGTTCTTCGTTTGTATACATGGGATTTCTGGTCAGTGTCTGATAAAATGAAAATTTCCTCACACCAAGAGATTTAAGTACACCTATCTTTTCTTCGGTAGAGTGCCACACACCGGAAGTTGCAAGCGCCAGCGGATACGGAAGTTCCGGTAATACATCCCTTAAATAGTCATGATCGTATGTATTTAGGCTTTTTCCTAACAGATACATGCAACCGAATGCACTTTCCTTGGGAACATCCAGGAGGATTAGCTTTCCGCCTTTTTTCAGTGCCTTCAGGCTTTTCTTAAACACAGGGAACAGATCAGTCATATAACTAGAGCTTCCGTTAAAATATATAATATCATAGATGTTATCTGGTATATCAAAGTCCTCTATTAAGCTGTATTTTATAACGTTTACGCCTCTTTTTTTTGCAATCTCACCCATATCTTTCGATGGTTCTATACCATCAAGGCCAGTACAGTCTATATAACTTTCGAAAAGTCCGCTACCACAACCTACAGACAGCAGTCTTTTATTTGTGACATCCCCAAGAACCTTTTGAAATAATTTGAGTTCACTGGTAAAAAGATTTTCGTTCTTCATAAACCATTCGTCATACTGAATGGCATAACCGTCAAATTTCTGTTTTGTTTTCATACTATTAAACCTCCTGTATAAGTGCAAAATTATGAGCAATAGGGCCAGCGCCATGACCAAGGTCTAGCCCTGCAGACAAAGCTTCTGTTAGGTAATCTTTTGCGTATTTAATCGATTCTACTAAGCCACAGCCTTTCGCAAGGTTAGCAGCTATCGCGCTTGAAAGTGTGCAGCCTGTTCCATGTGTATTTTGAGTATTGATTCGTCTGCTTTTAAACCAATGCTCTTCACC
>JAZQJR010000117.1:0-1989 GCA_045541715.1 Acutalibacteraceae bacterium | reverse complement strand
CCTGCTGCAGATCTCCGGTCTGTCGCACGGCACCGACGTGTGGCTCGGTAATGCGCAGGAACTCATCCATAACGGCACCTGCACCATTTCGGACGTTATCGGGACGCGCGATAACATCATGACGTACCTCATGCAGAAGGGCCTCGAGCCCAAAATGGCGTGTAAAATCATGGAAATAGTCAGAAAGGGCAAGGCCAAAAAGCTTTTGACCGACGAGCATTTGAATGCGATGCGGGAACACGACGTTCCACAGTGGTACATCGACTCGTGCATGAAAATCAAGTACATGTTTCCGAAGGCGCACGCCACGGCCTACATGATTTCGACGCTGCGGCTGGGATGGTACAAGGTCTACCGCCCGCTTGAGTACTATGCGGCGTACTTCACCGTCCGGAGCGAGGACCTCGACGGGGTGCTGGTCATGCGCGGCAAGGAGGCCGTGAAGCAGCAGATGAGGGACATAAAAATGAAGGGCAACGAGGCCACCGTGAAGGAGAATGCGGAGTTGGCGACGCTGCAAATTGTGAATGAGATGTTCGAGCGAGGTATCGAGGTTTTGCCCGTCGACATATACAAGTCGGATGCGTACAAGTTCGTCGTCGAGGACGGGAAAATTCGCTTACCGTTTTCGTCCTTGCCGGGAGTGGGGGAGAGTGTCGCGCAAGGCTTACAGGAGTCCGGCAAAAATGGCAAGTACATCTCCATGGATGAGATTTCGACGCGCACCGGTGCCTCCAAGACGATCGTCGATATGATGGACGAGCTCGGCCTCCTAAAAGGCATCCCAAAATCCAGCCAGCTAAGTTTCTTTTAATAAGGCGTTAAAGCAGCAGCTATATGTTGCTGCTTTTTTATTTTCTTCAATAATTATTTTGCGGCATAATGACATGAAAATCTTTATTGTTTCGCCATAAAGCAACAAAAAATCGAGCCTCTCTGAAAAAAAAACTTTATTTTGTGGAATTTGAACTTTTGCTTCAATTTTTATTGTATATTAAAACTGATGCAGCTATAATGAAATTAATCTAAAATGGAAGGAGGATAATGATGAATATTCTAAAATTATTAAACGCAAACGAAACAGCAATGGTGACGGCAGGGCAGATTTATTGGGCTTACGATGAAAATGGAATTGACAGGTACTTCGTTCCTGGTTCTAAACATGGCGCGTATAGAAAACAAGGTGCACAAGATTATGCAGACAGAAACCGCTTAGACTCCAGCGATTTTCGATTGTGCGCTACCGTTGAAGATGCGCAAAGGAACGCAACAGCTGCATACAGGCAAATTTTACATCGTAGAGGCCAAAGATCTTTGTTTGATTTTATGAAGGCTGTGCCTCACTAGTTTGAAGAGCGCATTATGCGCTCTTTTTTTGTTGCTGGCGTTAACAAAAATCAATGTTGTCAACATCAAATTTCAACAGAAATGTAGGATCGTATTTTAAATTGCAAGAAGACAATTTGCAACAATTAAGGGTATTGCTAAAATACAATACACAGTGTAAAATAGAAGCATGGATAAAGAACTTAAATGCCCGACAAGTAGGAACAAAAAACGACAATTTTCCTTGACAACACCTGTTCACTTGGATATAATCAAAAGCAATATTTATAAATTAACGAGGTGCAGTCTGTGAGAAAAAACATCAACAAAGCAAAATTAATCGGCGAAAGTGTCCTAAGGAAGATTGTCGCAATGAGCTTGGTGATTTCAATAGGGTTCTATGGAGTTAATCTCGGAGCTAACGCCCAAAGCGGTAACAGCAGCGATTCTTCGCGTAGTACTTCTAGTCAGTCACTACAGGATGGCGATCTGTCTCAAAATGGTCCAGGTGATTTCAGTTGTTGCTTCAACTTTTTCTGCTTTTTCCCCGCAGTAATTTTAACAATATTTAGAATTATCGCTGGCGGTGCACAAAGTTTTGGTCCCACTTCAAGTAAGGACAAATAGAAAATTATTCTCCCCCCCCCGCCGTTCTTGATTGAG
>JAZQJR010000116.1:0-2777 GCA_045541715.1 Acutalibacteraceae bacterium | reverse complement strand
GCATCGCAGAGCTCGTCCTTTTTGAGCCACTTGTAATTGGCAATCTCGCTGTCCTGAATGGTGACCTTGCGGGAGTCGGACTTGGCGAGGAAAATGACGACCTTTTTTTTGATATGCCCCACTAGGCGATAAACGCTGGTCCTCCGGAAGCCGTCAAGAATCGTTACATCCAGGCCAGTTTCTTCTTTCACCTCGCGAATGGCTGTCTGCTCTTCGGTCTCTCCTACCTCAATGTGCCCTTTCGGGAATCCCCAGTATCGGCCGTTTTGGTTCTTAACGACCAAGAAATGCCGCTCTTTAGTGCTGTCGTTAAAAATTACGGCGCCACAAGACTTCTCGTAGAGACAAGTCAAACGAAATGGCCCGATGTTGTGTACCCGCGAGAGTCGATTTCGTATCTCCGGTGCGTAGTAGATCATCTCAGTCGGCGCTACAACTAGAAGTTCGCGCTGGTCTAGCTTTCTTTTCGCTATTGCTATGATTGTCCCATTGAAAATCTTATCGACCTGCTTGTTGGAGATAACATACACCGTCCGGCTATACGAGCCGCTCAGCGGAGCTATCGTGTGAGCCTTGTGCAGTGGTGCGCAAAATCGCGCTTTGTCGCCATAAGCGGAGCCCTCAATCACCACCTTGATGTTTTTCCCTAGCATCTCGTAATCACTCCTCTATTGCTTCTATTCTACACGTACAAACGTAGTTTTTCAAGGGAAAGTCGGGAGTTGATGCCAGAGTGGAGCGCTTTATTTGAGCTTAGCCGTCGCGGCCGCGAGGCGCAAGCAGGGCACTTCTAAATTTAAAAGCTGAGCTAGTTACTTAACCGGCTCAGCTTGTTTTATATTTTTATTGCCAATCTTGAGCCAACTTCAACAACGCATCGTACTTATTCTTCGCTTGCTCTGAGGCTTCCTTGAATAGCCCTTCTGCACGTTCAGGTGCAGCCTTCGCAAGAGAGCTGTACCGCACCTCATTCATGAGAAAATCGCTATAGTCTAGCGTTGGTGCCTTGCTGTCGAGAATGAATGGATTTTTAGCCTCATTTTTGAGCCTAGGGTCAAACCTAAACAAGTGCCAGTAGCCCGATTGTACAGCCTTTTTCTGCTCGAGTTGAGCCGTAGCCATGCCGGTTTTTATGCCGTGATTTATGCATGGTGCATATGCAATAATTATCGACGGGCCATGGTAACTTTCAGCTTCGACGAAGGCCTTCACGCACTGGTTGTAATCGGCACCCATCGCCACCTGCGCGACATAAACGTCGCCATAACTCATTGCAATTGAGGCCAGATCTTTTTTCTTCGCGACCTTGCCAGAGGCGGCAAACTGCGCCACAGAGCCGGTTGGCGTGGCCTTGGAGGCTTGCCCGCCGGTGTTCGAGTAGACTTCGGTGTCGAAGACGAGAATATTGACGTTCTCGCCAGAGGCCAGGACGTGATCAAGGCCGCCGAAGCCGATGTCATAGGCCCAACCGTCGCCGCCGAAAATCCACACGGACTTCTTGCTGAGGAAGTCCTTATTTTTTAGGATCTCACTTGCCAAGGTGGCTATTTTCTCGTCGTCGGTGTGGTTTTCAAGTACGGTGGTCAAGTCTTTTGTTGCAAGTGAATTTGTTCGGCCATCGTCAAAGGTTTTTATATAATCATCGCATACGACAGCCAATTCCTCGTCCTTCGTCAGGGTTTTTACTTGGCCGACAAGCCCCTTCAGACGCGCACGCATCGTTTCTTGCGCCAGCGCCATGCCGTAGCCGAACTCCGCATTGTCCTCGAAGAGCGAGTTGTGCCAGGCCGGGCCCTTGCCGTCGCGGTTCACGGTGTAGGGCGTGGCGGGCGCCGAGCCGCCCCAGATGGACGAGCAGCCCGTGGCGTTGGCGATGAGCATGCGGTCGCCGAAAAGTTGCGTCGCCAGCTTCGCATACGGGGTCTCTCCGCAGCCCGCACACGCGCCCGAAAACTCAAGTAACGGCTGCTTAAATTGGCTGCCTTTCACGGTCGTTTCCTTGAATTTCTCCGCGACTTTAGCCTTCTCAGGCAAGATTTTCGCGTATTCAAAGATTTTTTGCTCGTTCATTTGCGTCTCATGAGGCCTCATCCAAAGCGCTTTTTGACCCTTCTTGCCCGGACAGACAGCGGCGCAGATACCGCAACCAGTGCAGTCCAGCGGCGAAACCGTGACAGCAAAGTTCATGTTTGGCACGCCAGTCATCGCGCAAGTTTTCATGCCGTTCGGCGCATTTTTCAGCTCTTCGTCAGTCAAGGCCGCGGGGCGAATTACCGCGTGAGGGCATACCAGCGAGCAAAAATTGCACTGAATGCAGTTTTCCGGGTTCCAGCAAGGCACTTCGGTGGCGATGCCACGCTTCTCATAGGCCGCAGACCCCTGTGGCAGCGTGCCGTCGGCGTACCTTGCGAGGGCCGAAACCGGCAGCTCGTTGCCCTTATAGGCGTTGATTGGCGTCAAAATCTCATTAACGTATTGCACCAAATTCTCACGCTCGCCCGTTGCAAGACTTTTCTCAGTCTCGTCGACGGAAAATTTCCATTCCTCCGGGACGTCAACTTTCTGCAAGTCCGTCATACCGCGCTCGATGGCTGCATGATTCATCGCGACGATGTGCTCGCCCTTCTTGCTGTAGGTGCGCATCGCGGCCTCCTTCATGTACTCAACGGCACGCTCCGCCGGAATGATGTCCGCGATTTTGAAGAACGCCGCCTGCAAAATCGTGTTGATGCGCCGGCCGAGGCCCAGCTCCTTCGCGATTTGCGTCGCGTTTATTA
>JAZQJR010000115.1:0-2204 GCA_045541715.1 Acutalibacteraceae bacterium | reverse complement strand
TTCGAGAAACATCAATATATCGAACGCCCTCGCAAGACAGCCGCTCCTTGACAAAACGCGCGAACTCCTCGCAAGACTTCTCAAGCTCTAGCTCGCCGACTAATCCCATCGGCAACGCGCCTCGACGAGTCTCGTATGTTGACAACGGCACTAAATTTCGCAAAGATAGCGCCTCGGCTAGACAAGTATTCACACCGAAGGCGGCCATATCGAGATTTGTGTGCGCGCAAATTGCTGCAATTCCTCGTTTGGCCAGCGCATATGGAATTGAATTGGCCTGCAGCGACTTGAGTGGCGTGAAGATGACCGGGTGATGGCTGATTATCAGGCTCGCGCCTAAGCGTTCCGCCTCGTCGACCACCGCCGCCGTCACGTCGAGCGCCACCACGCATTTTTGCACCTCGGCATCCATGTCGCCCACGATCAGCCCTACATTGTCGAAGTCCATCGCCGTGTCGAACGGCGCGAGGCCGTCGATGAACGCGAATACGTCCGAAACCTTGACCATTCATTCCCCTCCTATCAAGCGCTCCAATTCGTCTATTATTCCTTGAGCAGCCTTTGCCTTGTCTGCCTGCGCCGTCGCCATGTAGCCCTTTTGCTTGTTCTTGAGGTCTCGAATCTCACGAGCTATGTACAAGCGATTTGCATCGGACAAGTTTTCTCCAAGGCGTCCGATATACGGGTATAGCTCATCCGTAGGAACTTCGCCACCTCGAAAGAACACCGACATCACCGTGTAGACCTTCCCAGCGCAAGTTACGGCCTGTTCATCAACGACCGTAAAGCCATCTTGCACCAAGAATTCCCTCAGCTCTTGTTCGGCGGACATCGGCTGCAAAATTAGATGTTTTTCTTCGTCTCTCAGCCATGGTGCGCGCGCTATAATTTTTATAATCAACTCGCCGCCCATGCCTGCCAAAACAACATCTTCGACCTCATCGGCGGTGATGGCATCCAAGCCGTCTGAAAGCCTTGTCTCAACGCGCTCCACGACCCCGTATTTAATTATGTTTTGCTTCGCGTTGAGCAGCGGTCCCTCCCGCAGGTCTGTCGCGACTACGCGCGAGGCAACTTCATTTAACGCCAGCCAAATCGCAAGGTAGGCGTGGTCCGCGCCGACGTCAACAATTCGCTTTCCTGGCCGTACAAATCTTGCGCACATCGACAAGCGCTCGTCTAGCCTCAAGTTTTTATTTTTCATCATAAAATAAAGTCCTTACGTCAAAACAGCCGCCCGGTGAGTCCTCCGAGCGACCATGAAAAATCAAATCTATTTTGCGCTAATGTGTTCATTCAGCTTCTTGATGAGTTCATCTGCATCCGTACCGTGCACCGTGCAGGCTTCCTCGATGGTCTCTCCTCGCGAGGCCGGGCACCCCAAACAATGCATCCCCATCTCCAAAAAGTACTGCGCTGTGGTCTCGTCAAAGTCCAGCACATCGCCAATAATCGTGGTTTTCTCGACCGTCACGTTTAACATCCTCCTTGCCGCAATGTAACTCTATTATATGCAAGTAAGTACTATATTAAACGCCAGGCGGGAGCTTGTCAACAACAAGCTCGAAAAGGGAGTGTCCCATAGAAGCATTTATGATATACTAGATTTATGAAATGTAAAGCATGTAATGATGAAACAAATCAAATAAAAGCCTGAAAAACAAAGTCGGGAACCCAAAAGTACAAATGCAAAATTTGCAGAAAATATTACACCCAGAAAAGCAAAAAGAGATGCCATAGCGAAGAAACCAAGAATCAGGCGATAAAATTATATTTGGAGGGAAATAGTGGCCGAGCTGTCGGCCGAATTCTGGGAATCGGGAAAAATATGTGCCTGTAATTGGATTCGGAAATATGCGAAAAATATGGAGTCCAAAGAGACTCCATATACGCGGGTTAACGTCATCGAAATGGACGAGCTGTACAGCTTTGTCGAGAGAAAAAAACAGATTTTACGCGATAACGATGGTCAGTAGAGATACACGGGAAATCGTAGGCTTCGACATAGCTTTCGACAAAAGTCGCGAGCGAATTCAGAGATTAGTTGATCGTTCCGTGAAGGAGCATCAATACTACTCTGACGCTTATTCGGCGTATTCAGAAGTGTGCTATGAAGGCACTCATACTTCGCTAAAAAATAAAAGCCAGACCTACACCGTTGAAGGTGTAAACTCTGATTTGCGACACTACATTCCGCCTTTACG
>JAZQJR010000114.1:0-20173 GCA_045541715.1 Acutalibacteraceae bacterium | reverse complement strand
TACAACGAAAATAAACATTATTTTCGTTGGCCTCGCGGCCGGCTTAGTTAAGAAGAAAGCCATCTCAAGTGGGGGCACTCCCCTTGCACACTCCAATTGACAAGCCTTGCGCGCAAATGAGATAATAATCATAAAAACTGCGTGAAATTAGGGAGTAAAAAATGGAGAAAGAATTGCCAAAATCCTATGAGCCGAGCCAGGTTGAGGATAAAATATACGAGTTTTGGCTGCGTGGAGGATACTTCGAGGCCAAACTCGACGAACGCAAAAAGCCGTACACCATCGTCATGCCGCCGCCGAACATCACGGGGCATCTGCACATGGGGCACGCGCTGGACGACACACTGCAGGACATCCTCGTTCGCTTCAAGCGGATGCAAGGCTACAGCACGCTTTGGTTGCCTGGAACAGACCACGCCTCGATTGCGACGGAAGCTAAAATCGTTGAAGCTATGCGTCAGGAGGGCCTAAAAAAAGAGGACATCGGTCGCGAAGAGTTCCTAAAGCGCGCCTACGCCTGGAAAGAAAAATATGGCGGAAAAATCATCGAGCAAATAAAGAAACTCGGCGCCTCGTGCGATTGGAGTCGAGAGCGTTTTACGATGGACGAGGGCAACAAGGCCGCCGTCAATGAGGTTTTCGTGCGCCTCTACGAGAAGGGCCTGATTTATCGCGGCGAGCGGATCATCAACTGGTGCCCGAAGTGCAAGACTTCCATCTCGGACGCGGAGGTAGACTTTAGCGAGCACGATGGCAACTTCTATCACTTGAGGTACGCCTTGGCTGACGGAAGCGGCTTTGTCGAGCTGGCAACAACGCGTCCAGAAACCTTACTCGGCGACACCGCTATTGCCGTTAATCCCGACGACGAGCGTTACAAGCATCTGGTGGGCAAGACAGTCATCGTCCCGCTTGTTGGCCGTGAGATTCCCATCGTTGCGGATTCGTACGTTGAGGTTGAGTTCGGCACCGGCGTGGTCAAGATTACTCCTGCGCACGACCCGAATGACTTTGAGGTCGGCTTGCGTCACAATTTGCCGATCATAAACGTGATGGACGAAAATGCCGTCATAAATGAGAACGGCGGCACTTATTGTGGCCTTGACAGGCTGGCTGCGCGTAAGAAAATCGTGGCTGACCTCGAGACCGCTGCTGCCCTAATTAAAGTCGAACCGATAAAGCATAATGTTGGGTCGTGCTACCGTTGCAGTGAGACCATCGAGCCGCGCATCTCGAAGCAGTGGTTCGTGCGGATGCAACTCCTTGCAGAGCCGGCCATTAAGTGCGTCGAGGACGGCGATGTGCGCTTTATTCCGGGACGATTCGACAAAATTTACTTCAACTGGCTCAACAACATCAAGGACTGGTGCATCTCGCGGCAGCTGTGGTGGGGCCACCAGATTCCGGCCTACTACTGTCAGGAGTGCGGCCACGTGACGGTCGCGAGAAGTCAGCCCGACAAGTGCGAAAAGTGCGGCTCCCTCGAGCTGAAACAGGACGAGGACACGCTCGATACGTGGTTTTCCTCGGCGTTATGGCCGTTTGCGACGCTCGGGTGGCCAGAAAAAACTCCGGAGCTCGACTATTTCTACCCGACGGACACGCTCGTCACCGGCTACGACATCATCTTCTTCTGGGTCGTACGCATGGTTTTTTCGGCCCTCGAGCATACCGGCAAACCGCCCTTTAAGAATGTATTGATTCACGGCCTTGTTCGCGACGCGCAAGGTAGAAAAATGTCTAAATCCTTGGGCAACGGCGTCGATCCACTCGAGATTGTCGAACGCTTTGGCGCCGACGCGCTGAGGTTCTCGTTGGCGACCGGCAACAGCCCAGGCAACGACATGCGCTTCTCCGAGGAGCGCGTTATCGCCAGCCGCAACTTCGCGAACAAGATTTGGAATGCGGCGCGCTTCATACACATGAATATTGACGGCTTTGATGTGAAAAACGAGTTGCCAAGCGCCTTGAACCTCGAGGACAAGTGGATTTTGAGCCTGTTGAATTCGGTGACGCTCAACGTGACGGAGAACATCGAGAAGTTTGAGTTGGGCCTTGCCGCGCAGAAGTTGTACGACTTCATTTGGGATTATTTTTGCGACTGGTACATTGAGCTCGCGAAGATCCGCATCCAGTCGGACGAGGCCGCCGCACAAAATACCCGTTGCGTTTTGGTCTACGTCATGGACAGAATCTTGCGTTTGCTGCATCCGTTTATGCCGTTCATCACCGAGGAAATCTGGCAGACCTTGCCTCACGAGGGCGACTCGATAATGGTGGCAGAGTACCCGAAATTCTCACCAGAGATGCAAGATCTCAGCGCCGAGGGCGACATGCAGGCTTTAATTGAGGTCGTAAAAGCCGTCCGTAACCGCCGAGCCGAGATGAATGTCGTTCCTTCGAAGAAAACGAATTTGTTCATCGCGACGGATAATGCTGGGCTCTTTGGAAAATGCGAGCTCTTCCTAAAACGACTGGCTTACGCCAAGGAAGTGAAAATCGCTCAAAGTTTCGACATCACCGACGCAGTGACCATCGTAACGGCCCACGCGAAGGTTTTCATCCCCATGGATGAGTTGGTTGACCGCGAGTCAGAGCTTGCCCGTCTAAATAAAGAGCTGGCCACAACGCAAAAAAAACTCGACCAAAACCTAGCCAAGCTCAATAACGCAGGATTCTTGGCTAAGGCGCCACAAAACGTCGTCAACGAAGTACGCGCAGAGGCTCAAACGCTCTCTGAAAAATGCACGATGCTCAAAAATTCAATTGAGGAGTTTGCGCGAAGATAAGAAAGTGCCTCAGTAAAGTAGCCTTTTTGAAAATATTGTTTTTGTCTAGCCGCTGCGGCCGCGAGGCCAACGAAAATAATATTTATTTTCGTTGTGTACAAGCCCCCAACATTGTTGGGGGCTTGTATGGCCGAAGGCCCCTACGGCCTTCGGCGCCTCGCGGCGCAAGCTTGTTGGCATCGCCAAAGTATAGTGTGGCAAAGGAATTAAGATTAACTTGCCTGAGGGCATAAAAGCGAAAGGGATCTGTATGAAAATTCTAGCGGTTGATTTAGGCAAGGTTCGAACGGGGCTGGCGGTGTCGGATATCAGGGAAGTGTTGGCGTCGCCATTGTGCGTAATAGCGGAGAAAAATGCCGAAATATTAGCTGAAAAAATTGATCAAGTTTGCAAAGACGAATGCATTTCTAAAATCGTTTTGGGCCTGCCAAAGAATATGGATGGATCGGAAGGTGAGAGCGCTCAAAACGCAAAAGCTTTTGGAAAAATGCTAGAAGAAAGAACTCAACTTCCCGTAATTTTGTTGGACGAGCGTGGCACCACGATAACTGCGCACAACTACCTCAGCGAAACAAACATTCGTGGCAAAAAGAGAAAAAAAGTTGTAGACTCCGTTGCAGCAACCGTGATTTTGCAGGCTTATTTGGATGGGAACACAAAACCTCGGTAGTTGCGAAAAAACATAAAACAAGCTGAGCCGGTTATATAACTAGCTCAGCTTTTAAATTTAGGAGTGCCCTGCTTGCGCCTGGGCGCCGCGAGGCGCCGAAGGCCCAAAGGGCCTCCGGCCAACCAAGAGCGCAACTTTGTTTGGCTCTTGGGTACAACGAAAATAAATATTTATTTTCGTTGGCCTCGCGGCCGCGGCGGCTAAGCAGAAAGAATGCTCAAGCCTGTCACTCACGAAATTTTGTGCTTGTTTTTGAATAATCAACCTTGTTAGTTGCCGCAGCCACAGCCGCAACTTATATTTGTGCTGTCACCGTTCGAGATCGCCTCAGCGGAACGCGGCGGAAAGAACTCGTCGGTGGGGAAGTCAAGGCGGTTAAAGAGCTCGCAGGGGTTGTCGGAGGTGGTGACGCATTCTTTCTCCGGGAGGCAGAAGTCGTAGGACGGCACGAGCATTTGGACGTTGCGCTCGAGTTGGACGATGGTAAAAATGCCGAGCGTGACGTAGACGTTGTTGGTGGTGTTGAGGAGCTGGAACTCGCCGCCAAACCTTCGGCAAATGCACTCAGGGATATGGCAATTCAGGCTGCAGCAATTATCGCGTTCGCAACGAATCTTTGCGGACAGGCCAATTGGCTCAGCGACTTGCACAGTGGCCTTGGGAAGATTTCTAAGAGGTGCCGTGTTGAGGTCCAGGTCGTCGTAGCACTCGCCGGAGTTAAAAATCTTGACTTTGCCGTCGCTGCCGAAGAGAATGACCTTCTTTGTGAAGACCGACAAGCCATTCACGCTGACAGGGCAGGCCGCCGGCGACATAAACACATCGAGGTTGACCTCGAAGAAGAATGTCATGTCGACCGAGTAAAAGCCCTTATTGAAGGGGACGGGCTCGAGGTCGACGTAGACCGTGAGAACATCCGCGGATTTAATTCTCACCGAGCAAGCCTGATCTACGACATGCTGGCCGGCCTCGGTGAAGTAGACGCGCAAATCATCGAGGCAATCCTTATCGGCGCAAGAGTCGTAGACGCGAAAGGCATCGATGCAAACCGCTTCCTTGAAACTTCCTGTTGAGTTGCTGGTGCGACACGTTTGGGCGTCTGATGCCGGGGTTAAAAGGTTTTCTGACATAAAAAAGCCTCCAATCGAAGTATGAGCAATGGATTTATTCCATACTATGCGGCGGGGGGAAAAGCGTGAACAACTTTCACGGCTGGGGGGTAAAAACCAATAAAAAACTGTTGACATGGCGAAACAAACGTGTTAATATTCACTTGTAGCTACAAGTTGCATATTTTATATTTGAAAGGAGTTCAATTTATGGTTGGTTTAAAGCAAAAAGAAAATTGTGAAACCAAAAGAGACAAGCGGCCCCCTAGCTACATAGGGGGGGCGAAGATGGCGAAAATCTTTGCCACGAAAGCGTTATCCATGGTGTTGTGTTTTGTTATGTTGTTCATGGGTGCCCCGGTCACCTCCTGGGCGTTTGATTTGTCCTCATCGTCCATCACTGTGACAAAGGGTGGAGAAGAGGTTTATGACAGCGATATCATGCTTGACACCGAGGGTGGTACGTTGATGCTTACGGCTAATGGTTTTACTGGCGACAACGTTACGTGGAGTCTGTCGCCCTATGCGGGTACGTGGGTTTCGTTTGGTAAGGATGACGATAGTAATCCTATTGTGTTCACGGAAGGCAAGTCTGTGATTCTCCAGCTCGACACCTTACCTGCCTTTGACACTACGGTGAAAGTTACAGCGTGTAGTGCTGACACTACGTCGCAGGAGGCTTATGTTTCGGTAACGCTCAAGAAGCCGGACGGTTGGACGATTGATCGAGTGGAGGAGGCCAGCAGCTGCGATATCAGTTTTATGTCTGGCTTTGGGATCATTTTGGCTGATGGCCCCGGCTTTGCAGTTCTCGAGGTGTCAGACGCAACGGGGCCTGTGCCGATGGGTTCCTTCGTGTCGGCCAACAACACCGTTATGGGTAATGCTGAGGTCGATGATTCTGGCCGAGCGTCCTTAGCTGTTATAGGGGTGGGCTCTACTGCGGTCACCGTCACCCTGCCCGATGATGTTACTGTTGCTTTCCATGTCTCTGTCGATTCTACAATACAGTCTGTGTCGCTGTACGACGCTGCGAACGCTAAGCTCGGTGCCGGCAAGGCCACTGCGTCAGTGAACGACACGATTACCGCAAAGGTCTTCGGTGCCGGGGGGGAGACGGATGAGATAGAGGGTGCCGGCGTGGAATGGTTTGTGACGGACGACAATGGCGGTCTTGTCGAGGCTTCGGATAATACTTATTCCTTTGTTGGCTCCGAGCTGACGTTTAATACGGCTGGTACGTATAATGTTAAGGCTACCTCGACGTTTGACCGGAGCAAAAGTTCCCCCGAGGTGATGTTTACTGTGACGGCTGCGGATCCTGTGGTTGATTCAGTAAAGATCTACGACGATGAAGAGAAGACTAACGAGATCTCTGAGTTAGAAATGCAGATTGGCGGCGAGCCCGTAACGCTGTATGCCACAGCTTTCGCAGGTGAGACCGCGGATGAGACCGCTACCATCACTTGGGACCTTACAGATGGTGACGATGTTGTTATCCTAGAAGGTTCTGTGATTACGCTGCTTCCTGAAGCGGCTGAAGGGGATACCGCGACGATTACGGCGAAGTTCAGCGAGACAGTAAAAGCTCAGGTTGAGGTTACTGTGACGGCTGCGGCCAAAAGGGACGCTGAGCTTCAGGCGCACCTGAACAATACCTTCAATGCTCCTCTGTCTGGCTCTGTTATGCTGGATTCCTCTGGTAATGGTGTCTTGTATGTCAGGGCTGTTGATAAGGACACTTCTACTCCGGTTACCGGTGCGACCTTGACGGCGTCGATAACCAGTGGAACGGGTACGGGTACTGCTGTTCTCGACCAGGCTACCGGTTGTGTCACCATCTCTGATGCTTCTGACAGGGCGGTGCTTACGATTTCATCCACCACACCGGAGGGCTATAACACCATTCAGCCGCTCACGATTATGCTGACACGCGCTGCTGCCCCGCCGGTGCAGGTTTACGGCGTTAACGTCTGGCGCACGGATGATTTGAAGATGACCACTGTGTCGTCGCTAACTCTTGGGGTTGATGGTACTGTTGGCTTGACGGCTGATGTTATCTCTAACTCCACTTCTGACAAAGGTGTGGAGTGGTCGAGCGACAAGCCCTCTGTTGTGTCGGTTTCGGGTACTGGCTACGACGCGACCCTTACCGCTAAGGCTGTGGGAAATGCAACCATTACGGTTACCTCTGAGGACAATGAGGACGTGACCCATAAGATAGAGGTTACTGTTAAAGAGGCCGTCAACCTATCCTTCACTCCACGCGCGGCCGTGTACAACAAGGACCTGTGGGGCGATACGTTTGCTGCTGAACCTCAGGCTCGTTTTGCTCGCATGATCGGTACGGTTCCTACCGGTACAGATTTGACGCAGTTTGACAAAATTTCTATTAAGAAATCCTCTGGCGAGTTGATCGTTAATAATGCGTTTGCTACGCTGTATTTGACTGATGGTGCTACCACCGTCTCAACTTGGGCGACTTCGCTTCGTGACGCTGGGTTGCTTGCTTCTAATAAGCTTCCGGTTTGCTTCATGTTTGATGCAATGGATGCTTTTGAGCAGGGTGACTACACTATCACTTTAACCTCATTCGCTGGTGATACTTTTACAACATGGATTAATGTTACACAAAACGATGTTGAGAAGAATGCGACGTGGACAGCCGGTTCATCAAGTGATCTTAAAATTGCTTCGATACCAACTATAACTAATGATCTTTTAGTTAAGCTTGTTTCCGATTTGACCCTCTCACAGGATGGAACAAAGCTTCTTTCTGGCAAAGGAGTTACGGATATCTTAAAGGCTGATTCTACAGGCAACGTCTACATCAAGAAAGAAATCCTGGATACCCTCGATGCCGGAACATATTCGATTAGCTTTAAGGCTGGCGATAGATCTGAGTCGTTTAACTTCATTGTCGTCGATCACCGCGCTGCTTGGGGCGACCCGATGACACGTCTGGCCGATCGTAAAGTCCAGTATGTCGATGCTGCGGGTAAGGCCAGCATTGAGCTTACCTCGGAGAATCTTGCCAATGGTATCCTGTGGTTGCTTGAGGACTCCGGTGGTACTAGCGCTTGGTATGGTATTGATCTTTCAACTGGCGCATTTGAGCTCGATAAAGGTTCACGCTTCTATGTACAATGGTTGCACCAGGATGATGCTGAGTATGACACTTATTATGCTCAACTCGATGATGAACAAAAGTCTCAAATAGAGAATGGTTGGATCTTCCTCATCGGTGTAGAGGATGCTTCTGGCAACAAAGTTCAGCCTGAATCGCCTGTTAAGACGTATGTACAGATTGGCGACGATTGGGATTTGGATGAACTTAAAGCCTACTACATTGCTGCGGGTGACGACCAAAGCGTAGATGTTGAGGATATCTTAGGTTTTTCTTACCCAGAGGGTGAAGATGAGTTCGGTATGATGATGTTGTCTCACTTCTCGCCATACCTTATCATGGATGAGCTCTCTGACGCTGAGAAAATTGCTCTTGGCAAAGGTAATAACAACAAGACCGGCGACCAAGCTGTTCAAGTTGCCGTTGCTGGTTTCGGTTCGATACTAGTCCTTGCGCTTGGCATCATGCTAAGATTGATTACAAGTAAGAAGAAATTCGAAGAATAAAGATAAAAGCCCCTTAGTGGGGCTTTTTTTATGCTGGCGTTATTCCACAGATGGTAATTTTTTTGGCACTGATCAAATAATTGCGCCAACAAACTTATTGACATGAACGGCCGCATAAAGGAACATCATCAAATCAATCATTTCGAGGGAGCGGGAACCGCAGCATGTTTTACGTCTAAATCTTGCAAACCAGTGTCGTTGCTGAAAAGTGTTACTTTCAATTAAACGTGTTTCTGCTTCATTTGACTCGCACTCTTTGCACTTGTACATAGCTATTACCGCCCTTTTCTGCCTATTATTTATATCACATTTGGTTATCTTGGAAACACTCCCGGAAATAGTATATCATAAATGCTTCTATAGGGCACCACAGCTATGTACAAGAGCCCAACAAAGTTGCGCTCAGGGGTGGCCGAAGGCCCTCCGCGCCTCCGGCGCCTCGCGGCGCCCCTCGGTTCGACTAAGGCACTCCTTGTTGGGTGTTTCCAAAAGAGTATTGCTGATATTTCTAATTGTATGGTTTTAGGTTTTGTGCGAAACAAGAATTATAAAAAAGCACCTGCGTGGTGCTTTAAAGCAAACAAAAGCTTACCTCGTCGCACCAGTCTTCATCAGCCTGGCCTGAGCGCTGCGCTCATTCTCGTCGAGCTTCATGGAGATGTACCGGATGCCGCTCTCTGCCTGAGGGATCACCACATACTCGAGCGCATTAACGCGGCGGCGAGTCTTTTCAATTTCGTCGGCCAAGAGTTGGCAAGCCTTCTCGACTTCGGCAAGTTTTAGCATATCTTCAAAGACCGCGGATAGCGACTTCACGGCCTCGTCGAGGCTGGATGAGGTAAACGCAAGCCCGTAGGAGTAGATATCATTCGAGTCGGCAGTCCTTGTTTTATAGTCAAATTGAGGCACGTTCACACTCATGATATTTTTACTCGAGACCTCGATGGAAACCGACTGCTTTGGCGCGAGTAGCGCTACATTTATGGCTTCGTCGCTCATTTCCGACTTCGCTAGCAAGAAGCGTTGATTTGCTTTCCTGAGGCCGGTTTCGACCTTCTCTCGAAGGGCCTTATTTTCCTCCACCATCGCGATGAACCGCTTCATGAGCTCGTCGCGCTTGTCCTTGAGCAGCTTGTGCCCGCGCACCGCCATGAGGCGCTTTTTTTTCAGCCGCGCGAGCTCCATGCGCGTCGGGTTGACCTGCGTGCTCGCCATCAGTGATCACCACTTTTTCCGTAGTACTTGTCGAGGTACTCGTCGTTAATTCGCTTAAGTTCGCTGCGCGGCAAAATCGACAAGAGCTTCCAGCCGATGTCCAAGGTCTCCTCGATGCTGCGGTTATTTTCATAGCCTTGTGAGACATACTCGCTCTCGAAGGCGTCAGCAAATTTCGCGTACAGCTTGTCGATGTCCGTCAGCGCAGCCTCGCCGAGGATAACCATCAATTCTTTGGCCTCCTTGCCCCTGGCGTAGGCCGAAAACAGCTGATTCATCGTGTTCGAGTGATCCTCGCGCGTCTTGCCGGCGCCGATGCCCTTATCTTTGAGCCTCGAGAGCGACGGCAAAACATCGATCGGCGGAGTGACGCCCTTGCGGAAAAGCTCGCGGCTGAGAATTATCTGCCCCTCGGTGATGTAGCCCGTCAAGTCGGGAATCGGGTGGGTCTTGTCGTCCTCGGGCATCGTCAAAATCGGAATCAACGTTATGCTGCCGTTCTTGCCTTTTTGCCGACCTGCGCGCTCATAGATGGCCGCCAAATCTGTGTACATATAGCCCGGATATCCGCGGCGACCAGGCACCTCGCGGCGCGCCGCCGAAACCTCACGCAGGGCGTCGGCGTAGTTGGTGATGTCCGTCATGATGACCAACACATGCATGTTCTTCTCGAAGGCCAAAAATTCCGCCGCAGTCAAGGCCATTTTGGGCGTCGCGATGCGCTCTACAGCGGGGTCGTTCGCCAAATTTAGGAACATAACCGTCCGGTCGATGGCACCGGTTGCCTTAAAGCTCTCGATGAAAAACTGCGACTCCTCGAAGGTTATACCCATCGCGGCAAAGACCACAGCAAACGGTTCATCCGTGCCGCGAACCTTTGCCTGTCGCGCGATTTGAGCCGCTAGATTCGCATGAGGTAAGCCGCTGGCCGAGAAAATCGGCAACTTTTGGCCACGAACCAGCGTATTAAGGCCGTCTATCGCGGAAACACCGGTTTGGATGAACTCCTGAGGGTAATTTCTCGCGGCAGGATTCATCGGCTGGCCATTTACATCAAGGCGCTTTTCTGGCAGAATCTCTGGGCCATCGTCAATCGGCCGACCTAAGCCGTCAAATACGCGACTCAGCATATCAATCGAGACGCCAAGCTGCATACTTCTGCCGAGAAAACGCACCTTGCTGTTGGAAAGATTTATCCCGGCGGAGTTCTCAAACAGCTGCACCAAGGCGTTTGTGCCGTCGATCTCCAGCACTCTGCAACGACGATGCTCACCATTTGTCAGCTCAATCTCGCCGAGCTCATCGAAGTTCACATTTTCGACGTCGCGCACCAACATCAACGGGCCGGCGACTTCCTCGATAGTCCTGTACTCTTTCGGCATCAAAAATCCTCCCCCGTCGTCAGTGTCGCGCCGATTTCCACGGCCATTCTCTCTATAAGTTTCTCATATTCAAAGTCGGTCAGCGCACTCGCGAGATATTTAAAGCGCCCGATTTGCTCCCTCACCGGCAACCGCAGCAGCTCCTCGACCGAGGCCCCCTTCTCGATGGCCTGCAGCGACATCGAGTAAAACTCCAGCACCAGCTTCATCATCAGGAATTGCTTGCGGATCGGCGTGTATGTGTCCTCCTCGTGGAAGGCGTTTTGATGTAGAAAGTCCTCGCGAATCGACCGCGCTGCTTCCAATTTGAGTCTATCTTGGGGCGACAGCGCGTCCATGCCGACCAGCTTCACGATCTCCTCGAGCTCGGCCTCCTCCTGCAAAAGGCGCATTATCTGCGCGCGGCGCGCCATGAAGGTCGCATCGACGTGCTCGTCGAACCACCCCGCCAGCGTGTCCACGTACAGCGAGTAGCTATTTAGCCAATTTATCGCCGGGAAGTGTCGCCTATAGGCCAGCGAGGAATCGAGCCCCCAGAACACCTTGACGATTCTCAAAGTCGCTTGCGCAACCGGCTCAGAAATGTCTCCACCCGGTGGCGAAACCGCTCCAATAACGGACAATGCCCCCTCACGAGGCTCTTGCCCCAAGGACATCACTCGACCAGCTCGCTCGTAGAATTGCGCCAAACGACTACCTAAATACGCCGGATACCCTTCCTCACCGGGCATCTCTTGGAGACGACCAGACATCTCACGCAAAGCCTCGGCCCAACGCGACGTCGAATCGGCCATGAGCGCAACCGAGTAGCCCATGTCGCGGGAGTACCCCGCGATGGTGATGCCTGTATAAATCGAGCCCTCGCGCGCCGCTACCGGCATATCCGAGGTATTCGCGATGAGCACCGTGCGCTTCATGAGCGAATGGCCAGTCTTCGGGTCAATCAGCTCCGGAAACTCGTTTAAAACATCAGTCATTTCGTTGCCGCGCTCGCCGCAACCAATGTAAACCACGATGTCGGCGTCGGCCCACTTGGCCAGCTGATGCTGCACAACAGTCTTTCCGCTGCCGAATGGCCCAGGTACCGACGCGACACCGCCCTTCGCGATGGGAAATAACGTGTCGATAACGCGTTGACCTGTAATAAGCGGCATGTTCGGTGATAATTTTTTCTTAAAGGGTCGACCAACGCGAACCGGCCACTTTTGCAAGAGCGTCAACTCGCGAGTGCCCTTGTCCGTCTTTATTACGGCTACAACTTGGTCAACACTGAATTCGCCTTGCTCAATCGAAGCCACCACGCCAGAAACTCCACTCGGCACCATTATTTTGTGGCTAACAAGCTCTGTTTCCGCGACGGTACCTATAACATCGCCGGCTTCAACCCTCTCGCCGACACTCACGCAAGGCACAAATGGCCATTTTTTTTCTCGCTTCAAGGGAGGCACCTCAACGCCGCGCTTTAGATTATTGCCCGCGACTTGCATGATGTCGTCGAGGGGGCGTTGAATGCCGTCGAAGATGCTGCCAATGAGGCCTGGACCGAGCTCAACACTCAGCGGCTCACCAGTTGACTCAACCGGCGCACCGGGGCCAAGGCCAGAGGTTTCCTCGTAGACTTGAATCGACGCCTTATCGCCGTGCATCTCGATAATCTCGCCAATGAGGCGCTCGTTGCTGACCCTCACGACGTCGAACATATTGGCATCCTTCATGCCCTCGGCGATCACCAGCGGCCCCGCGACCTTTTTTATGATACCCCTACTCATCGTCTCACCTGCTCAGTCAAATGTTTATTTCGAAAATAAAATGTCCGTCCCAACGGCCTTAATCACGGCTTTTCGCAAGTTCTCCATGCCCACGCCGAGGGTGCCCTCGGTGAGGTCCGGGATAGGAATAATCGCAACCATGCTCTCCCGAGTGAGGGCCGAAAGCTCCTCGTAAATCTCGCTGGCGAAGGTCTCCGTCAAGAAAATAATCGCGACGTTATCCCGCAAGAGATGTTTTACGGTAGCTTTCGCCTCCTCGGAGCTGCTCGCCGGGAAAATCTCCAATCCCAGCGCCGCGAAGCCATATATGCTGTCCCTTTGGCCGACCACCGCGATTCTATGCATACATCATCCGCAGCCTTTCCTTTATTAAGTCGTTCTCAATGCGGTTTAATTTTCCAGAAAGTATAATTCTTGCCACTTTCATCTCATTTTGCCGCGCCAAGATGTACGCGAAAATTGGCCCAATCGAGAATGAATTTGCTCGCTCTGCCCGAATGAGCTCGATGATTTTGTTGTCGCGCCAGAGCTCGAATTTTTGCAGCGACTCCCGTATAAACGGCACCGAATCGGCGTAAGTTGTGAACTCCAAATATTCACATAATGCGTCCATTCCGCTCGTCGCGGCAACGGCCAGCTTCTCAACATCGAGCGAAGCGCACTCAACCAGCAACGCCTTTAAAAAGTCCCGATTTTTTCCTAGAAGCTGGCTTCGGATGGCTATTTTTATGTTAGCGCTCGCAACAAAAAACTCCGAATAAGCCCGGATTAGCTCGCTTTTTGAAGGTTTGCCCTCGGACTTAATCGCTTGCAACAGCGCCTTGTCGAGGATATTGTCGCAGAGTTGACCGTCGCTGGTGCGAAGTAACTTCTCGAAGGCCGACCTCGCTGCGGCCGCCATGCTAGACGGTAAATCCCCGAATTGCTGCGCCTCGACACACTTCAGCAACTGATCCTTATCGACCGTGCCGCCGGGCAGAAAGAGCCCATCGGAGAGCGACTTCGTGATGTAGCCTTTTATCGCGGCCTTGAGGTTGTGGAAGTCGACCGGCAGCAACAGCACGTTGAAGAGTTTGCGCTCCGGCACCAGCTCCGCCACGAGTTGCCATAGTTTAGCATCCTCCGCAGCCAGCATGACTTGATAGTCGTCCTCGTCGATTGAAAGCTCGCTGCCCCAGCCCTTGTCGCGCAGCACATTGAGGCACTCCGCGTAGGTCTCGCAGGCCAGCAAGCGATTCACATCCTGCTCCGAGAGCAACGACAGCTCCTTGGCCCGAATCCTCGCCACAGCGTAAGTAAATTGTTCGCGCATGAACCAGTCACCTCCCCGTCGCCCGCGCTACGAGAACAAAATTTCATTCACCTTGTCGCGCAAGAGCTCATGCTTGCTGCCAAAAAGTGCCTCGAAAGAGCAATTCTCCTCGATGTCGCCGTACGACAAAACAAAGCCACCATCGAGGTCGCGCGTCTGCTCTGAGATTTCGACCTCGCCACCGATGGATTCTGCTAACTTGGTTATGCTCGACTTAAAGCCGCTCGGAAGTCGTTTCAGGTCAGCCGCCGAGAATATCAACTCGCCTTTTTTAGGCTGCATATGTCGCTCGAATAGGCGCTCCATGACCTTGAAGTAGTCCTCGTCCGGCAAGGCCTTCAGCACGTCTCGTGCCTTGTCGATGGTCTGCGCGATCATCTCGCACTTGGCCTTGAGTAAAAGCTCGCGCGACTGCAGCTCCATCTGAGAGGCGGCCCGCTTCTCGATGCGCGCGACCTCGAGTTCTGCTGCTTCCGCGATGGCCTCGGCCTCTTTTTGCGCCGTAAGTTTGGCTTGCGCGAGGATCTCCTCGGCCTTCAGCTGCGCCTCGGCTATGGTCTTTTCCGCTAGGAGCGTCGCCTCATCGTCGATGCTGTTTAAAATTTTTTCTAACCCCGTCATAAGAAAAACTCCCGGCTATATCGCGATGTTCGGGATGTTCAAAATCGAGAGTACCGAGACTAGCAGCGCCAAAATCGCGTAAGTCTCGACCATTGCCGGGAAAATCATCGCCTTGCCCATTTGCTCTGGGCGCTTGGCCACCGTGCCGATGCCTGCAACTGCCGCGCGCGCCTGACGAATCGCCGACCACAAGCCGACAAAAGCCATCGGTAGACACGCGACTAAGTACAAAAGGCCTTGTCCGAGGGAAACCTCCGACGAGCCGCCTAAAATGCCGATTTGAATCAAAGTTAGAACTGCAACCAAAAGTCCGTAAATGCCTTGCGTACCGGGGAGGAGTTGCAGCAAAAGGACCTTGCCGAACTTGCCTGGGTCCTCCGTCACGACGCCAGCTGCAGCCTCGCCAGCCATGCCGACGCCCACCGCAGAGCCGATTCCCGCCATAAGCGCCGCCAGCGCCGCGCCCAAAAGTGCCAAAACTATCCCGAAACTATTCATTGCAAATGTCCTCCGTAACCTTAAAATATTTCGTATCCACAAAAAATGGGGAGAATTTCCTTCCACCGCCCTCATAAAACTTACCAAAAAACTCCACAAATTGCAATCTATTGGTGTGAACATAGGCGCCTAAGAGATTTATGGCTATATTCATCGTGTGGCCGACGAAAAAGACTAAAAGGAATAAAATCACCCCTACGGGTCTATCGCCCGCCATTGTGCCCATTTTGTTGAAAACCTGCGCGATTACGCCAGTGGCCAATCCGAGCGCTAGGAGCCTCGAATACGAGAGAATATCGCTGAGGTACCCTGTGACACCATAAAGTCCATAAAGTCCCTTTAAAAAGCGTTTAAATGGATTTTTCGACTCTCGACCTGCGGTAAACAAGATTAAAAGCGCTCCAACACCCGCTAGAACAGCCCCAATAGTGCCAACGATCGTCGGTAAAGTGAAGTTCAGCACGAGCATCTCGGTGATCATCGGCGTCGACAGCATATAAATCACAAGCCCGCCGACCAGCAAGTACCACGAGACTACGTCGTAAATGGCATCCTTGTGGCGCCCCGCCCGCACGAGCTCATATAGCTGCATGAACAGCCCCGTGAAGAGGTGCAAAATGCCGATTCCGAACGAGAACGCGAGCATTCGCATGGGCTCCTTGAGCGGCACAAACCACAGCGCTGGCACGGTTACAGGAGTATGGAAAAACGTCGCGGAAACTACATCGATTACGTCTCCGAAGTAGCTGCCGAACAAGACGCCCCAAAAAGTCGTGGAAATTCCGCAATATAGGAACATTTTCAAGGATTTCTTCAAACCGGACTTCATGTTTCTGTACTTAGCCAAGACTGCTCCGCAAGCCGCGACGATTATGAGGCCATAGGCGGCGTCCGAGAGCATCAAGCCGAACAAAATGTAGTAGAAAATCGCCATCACCGACGTCGGGTCAACCTCTCCTCGTCCTGGCAAGCTATAGCTCTCGAGGACGCCTTCCACCGGCGCGGCAAAGCCGTTATTTTGCAAGGCCACAGGCACTTCATCGTCCTCACTTGGCGACGAAAACTCTATTGCGACATCGAACTTTTCCGTCAGCACGCGCTCCAAGGTTTTCTCGCACCGTTGTGGCACAAAGCCGCTCAGCATGAAGGTTTTCTCGGTGTACCCCAGCCGCGAAATCACGTCGTACTTTTGCGCCCGCATCGCGTGATAGTCAACCATGAACTTCATCGCGTTGCGCTGGCCCTTGTAACTTTTTATTTCTTTTTCAGAAATTCGAATTTGATCCTCAAAACCATTTATTTGCCTTAAAAGTTCCTCGTTTTTTAGGCTAGGCACTTCATCGCAGGAAAAATTAGGCCAAGCAAAGCCGTTCTCTCTAAGTACTGCCCAGATTTCATTTGCAGCATCAGCGTGGCACAGCACAAAAATGCAAGTTTGCTCGGCGCTCTGAGACAAAACTTCAACTTCATAACGGTCCTCCTCGAGTAGTGCCTCTGCCAACGTTGTTTTTATCTCTAAGTCGCTAGCTCCGCCCGGCAAAGTCCCTATAAAAGCGCGAGTTTTCCTTGTCCCAGCGAAATCCATCGGTACGTCGAGACTCTTCCACCCCGACAACGCTTCGATTTGAGTTTTTATTCGCGCGATTTCAGCTTTGTGGTCGTTGATGAGTTTCTCAAGTCTAACAATTTCATTGGCCACGCGCATAATTTCCTCGGTCTCATCGGCAAAGACATAATAATTCTCTTTTGAAATCTGCTCTTGCCCAGCAATACTGCCAAGAAAAACTTTCTCTTCAGGCACATATTGTTCGAGGATTTCTAGTGCATTTTGAGCCAAGATTTTATTTTTTTCGAAAACTGAGCGCATATTAAATGTATCAATTTGCCTAAAATTTTCGTCATTTCTACTCAAAGCTGAAACTTCAACGGTACCCAGTCGTTGCAAAGTTTCGAGTAGAGCTTTTCTATCCTTTTTCAACGCACAGACTGTCACTTTTCGCATCGAAAGAATCGCCATAGCCGCACCAACCACCTTTGCTTTGGTCTAGTTCATCACCACTTCGATGACGGATTTTATTGCTATTTTTTTCCGTTCTTGAACGGTTTCGTGTAGCTTTTTCACTTCTTTTTCAAGAGTTCTTTTATTGTTTTTTAAACTTTCTTCAGCAATTTTTTTTGCAAAAACAATTCTCAATTCAGCATCTTTTCTAGCCTCTTCGGCAGCAGACTTTATAATTTTTCTAGCCTTATCATTAGCGACTTCAATAATCTGTTTTGCCTCGCCTTGAGCCGTTTTTTGCCGTTCCAAAGCCAAATTTTCTATACTTTTCACTGCATCAATCATTTCAGACACCAAAACATTCGCCCCTCTTTCGCTCGTGATAAACACAAAAATAATATACGCAATACTCACGCATATTATTTTAGCAGATAAATTGAGTATTTTCTATTCAAAACTCCGGGGTGTAATCTAAATAATTAAATATGATACAATAAGGGCATTGCTAACATTTCATATATAGCTGCAATTTTTACAAACGGTAAAAATAAAAAACAGCTACTTATGCAGTTTTTCAGAATTTGATTTTATAGGGTATTTGCTTGCATATATCGGAAATTAGCAATGCCCTAAAAAACATCTGGATCTGGACCGCAGTAGACCGCGCCACAAAGTGGCTTATTGCCTTTCAAATCGGATTTCGAGAAACAAAATACTTTCAAAAACTCATAGATAAAATTGGCCATGTTGACGCAAAGTTTTATACAACTCATCATTGGCATACCTACAATCTCATCGACCCTACCAAACGTCTCACGGGAAAAGCACACACACATATACCGTCGAGCGCATGCATAGACTTTTGCGTCACTATTTTGCGAGATTTGCTCCCAAAACCCCTACTGCTATTCGAAGAATCTGCAGATGATTAAGTACTCTCTCTTGCTGTTTATGCACAGGAAACACATTTAATATATAAAAATTTAGTAAAGCTTACAATGCAAAAGTTTTCGTCAGTTCGAGCGGACACGCCTTTTTGATTTTAACTTATCGATTTCGTGATAATTCTTCACGTAAATCATAAAACATTAAAATAGCAACATCAGGCAAACCTTACATCACTCGTGTCAACCTGCCAGAAAAGCCCAAAAAACTCCACCACGTTAAGACAGGCTCTGACCGTAAGGGCAAGATATAATTCTATTACGATACGGGCGGAAATATGCCTGAAATTGGGGTGGGGTTGGGCGAAAATGAAAACTACAAATTTAATCACAGCAACTCAGGAGTCGATAAAAAACTTGGTGCCGGAGCGGCAAGCTCGTGTTCTTGCGGAAAAAACAATTTACTTCATTTTGAGCGTGTTCGTCTCGAAGGGGACGGTTTTCGGAATGTATGCGCCGTTTGGGGCAGCTTTTTTGGCGGCGGTGCCCTATGAAAATATGTTTCCGAGCTTTTTAGGGGCAGTTGTTGGCTATATTTTGCCCGCAGAGATAAACATCGGCATCCGCTACGTCTCGACAGCCATTGCGGTTTGCGCCATAAGGTGGACGCTGAACGACCTTCCAGCAATTAAGTCACACAAGCTTTTTCCGCCAGTTTTAGCCTTCGCGAGCACTATTGCTACGGGTTTGGCCATAAATATCGCCAACATCAACGACTTCGGCGAGGCTGCGATGTACATAACTGAAGCCACGTTGTCCGGCGGTGCCGCGTACTTTTCCAGCGAGAGCATACGAACTTTTCGCTCAAAAAGAAAAAAAATCAAGCAAGCCGACCTAGTTTACATATGCTTGACGCTGTTTGCGGTCATCCTTTCACTGGCCTCCGTGACCATTGGCCCCATCTCCGTCGGCAAGGTTTTGTCCATTTTAGTGGTACTTTTTTGCGCGAGATACCTTGGGATTGTCGGCGGTAGCATCGCTGGCACTGCGGCTGGAGTGGTCCTTGGCTTGGCCGCGAGCAGCCCCTCGCACATCATGGGCGCGTATGCGTTCGCTGGCTTGATTGCCGGACTGGCCGCTTCGTTCGGAAGGTTCGCCTGCTGCGCCTCGTTCATGGCCGCGAGCCTCATCATATCGGTCCAGTCGGCCAACCCGGAGGCGATAATCTCGAGCGCGTACGAGGCCTTGTTGGCGAGTGCGATTTTTTTGTTCTTGCACGAGGACCTTGGCGAAAAATTTATGGGTTTGTTCTCCTCACCCGCGCCTAGTTCGCATGGCAGCGACGAGGTGAAAGAGAATATTGCCGCGAAGTTGGAGTCGACATCTGTGGCCTTGGTGGGCATCTCCGAGTCGATCGACATGGTGTCGGAGAAGTTGGCGCTGGCAGGTGCGAGCACTTTCGAGGAGATTTACTCCCGGGCGGTTGCTAAGGTATGCGAAAATTGCGGCCTGAAGACGTTTTGCTTTAGCGCCAATGGCAGCGACACGGCCGACGCCATTTCGGCGGTGAGGGCAAAGCTATCTGAGCGCGGCAAGGTGAGTGTTGAGGACTTCCCGCAGAGCTTCACGAAGCGCTGCAACAGGGCAAATGACCTCGTTGGCACTCTCAATGAGCTGCATCGCGAGGTCGCCGATAAAAAGGTCTCGCAAGAGCGCGTTTCGCAAGTGAGGAGCTTTATGTCGGAACAATTTTCGGACATCGGGCTTTTGCTCGGCGACATCGCTGCTGAGGTGAAAACTGACGACATATTCGATATAGAATTGGCTCAAAAAGTTGCCGACGAGCTAAAACGCCTGGATATCATCCCGCTTGATGTTGTCTGCAAACAGGACAAGCTTGGTCGAGTTAGCATTGAGGTTGAAACTAACCTTCGCGAAGAGGCTGAGATAAAAAAGTTGGCTTTTAAGCGGCGTTTCTCAAGGCTGTGCGGAAGAAAGTTAGCTCAACCGCGTGTTACTCAAGTGTCAGACAGAGTAAAAATAAAGCTAACAGAGCGGCCAATTTTCGATATCCAAGTGGGAGTTGCTCAGCACGTCTGCAACGGCGGAACGCTATGTGGGGACAACTACACGCATTTCTATGACGGCTCCGGACGGATGTTTTTCCTGCTCAGCGACGGCATGGGCACTGGCGGTCGAGCGGCTGTCGAGGGCGCGATGACCTGCAATGTGCTGGAGAGCCTTGTGAAGGCTGGCATAAACTTCAAAACGGCCCTTAAAATAACGAACTCC
>JAZQJR010000113.1:0-5851 GCA_045541715.1 Acutalibacteraceae bacterium | reverse complement strand
AGGCCGACAATTATATTTTCGGGTTTAACATGCCCTTTAAAATCTTTCTTTATTTTCTCTTCCATTTCTTCATTTTTCACGTAGATTTTTAAGGTTCCTTTTAAAGCGTCATCATGCGAATCCGTGTATGCCTTGAGATTGGAACCGAATCGCTCGTAGTTCCAGTTTACACTTTCGTCTTCAGTTTCTATGATTATTTCTTTCAGCGAAGCGGAGTCAAAAACGTTTGTACCAAGAGAAACCTTTTCCGGTATATCTACTTTTTCTAATGCGTAACAAGAATAAAAACATTTACCTTTAATAAGTAGATTTCCTGTTTGTCGTCTCTCGAAAGTGACGTTCCTTAGATGAGAGCACTTATGAAAAGCTTCTTCGCCAACCTCATTCACAGTATTTGGAATAGTTACCTCCTCTAAAGCTTCACACTCAGAGAACGTTTCTTTTGGGATAGCATCAATGCCTTGCGGCCAAATTACCCTTTTTACGCAGTTATTACGAGCAAACTTAAACGTTTTAAAAGTCGCCACATCAAATTGACTTAAATCAAGCGTTCCGTCCTCGCGCAGGTAGCCTCCCCATAAGTCTATAGTCAACTTATCATCAATTTTCATTGAATCTTGGCCGTCAAAAAACTTCTCGATATTGTATTTGAAGAAATTACCCGCTCCATCATATGGTAAAAACTTTAGTATGTTTTCCTTTTTTATTTCACCTGAGCCAGTAAATGTAAGCGTTTTTAAATTTCTTGTGAGGCTAAGGCTCGAATTGCCAAATTGCACATTATGCGGAAAATCGATATTGCTGAAAGGGCAAGTAACAAATGCACTCGGTTCGATAAACATGGGTTTTTCTCGATTTTCAAAAGTAATATTATCTAGCTTGCTGCAACCACGAAAGGCCTCAGATTCAATCCGCTCAACAGACTTTGGTATGGTTATTTCGCTTAATGCCCGGCAAGCCCTGAAAGCATTTTCCCCAATTATCTTCAACTGGCTATTTGGTTTAATTTCAACTGTGTTCAAATTGCTACCGTAGTAAAAAGCCTTTTCGCCAATCTCTTCGACAGTTGACGGAATTGTAACTTTTTCAATGGTTCGTTTTTTTGATTCTTGATAAAAACAATAATCACCAAGCTTCGTAACAGGGCAGCCATTTACAGTTTGCGGTATGTTTATTTCATTGTCTTTTCCTTCGTACAGAACAAGTGTAGCTTTGCCGTCATTAATTATATAAGTAAATCCGTTATCTTCTTTCTTTTCATATCCTTCAAAACTTGTAAATAAATCGATTTCTTTCTTCACGAGATCTTTCCATTTTGCACCAGAGAAAAAAGCAGGTTTATCCTTACAATAATTCTCATAAGCAAACAACGCTAATGGTTTTTCCTTGCTATTAGTCTTTTTTTCTTGCACCTCTCTTAAGTTTATTTTCAGACTGGCATCTCTAACAAATGGATTGTCTCTTAGCTCCTCTTTTAGCCGACCTGTGTTTTCTTCCTCACCTTGCGCAGCTTTTAAGAATCGCAAGGCCTGAAAGTTTTTATAATATTGCGGGTCATCCTCTTTAAAACCAGTAGGGTTAGAAGTTTCATTTTTTCTCTTGATAAAATCGCCAAACAGCATATGGAAATTGTTTAACTGCATTTTTTCAGCTATATCGCTTTTTTTATTTGATGTTTTCTTACCCAAAAGCTTGTCAACGTTACTTTTTAGCTCATTTGCATCAACATTTAGTGGCTTTATGGGGTCGTGGACAATTTTGGTGTGCCCTGTTGCGACGCCCACTACGAAGTCACTTCGATCATCATCGATTTCGATATCAATGTTTGCCGTTCCAAACACATCCTTAAAGCCAGGTTGATCTTGTAGTTCGTATGTTTGAACGCTTACATTGCAATCACTAATTTTTGCGTGCGGATTAATAAGCAAATAGGTTTGTTGTATAGCCTCTTTGAAAGCTTCCTCCAAATCGTCCGGTTTTTCTTCTCTTGTTTTTTCTTCAAGCGCATCGATAGCAGCTTTTGCGGCATCTAGATTGTTGGATCCTATACCAAGTGCTTTTGCGATGTTGTATATGAGTTTTAAAGAATTTACATATCCAGATTTTAGCTCATAGTTTCCTTCTACGTATCTAAGATAATAATCTCCCTCGTTGTTCATATTTGTTGTGGTATCAGCTGGTGCGTTCATGTTGCAAATGGCATATTCCCACAGAGTACGCGTAATCTTATCGGTTGCATCTACGCCAACCTTGCTTTGATGATAGAAAAACAATTGCAAACGATCTTTTAACGGCAGAAACTCAAATTGAGTATGGCCACTTGCTGCCGATTTAAAGGCCTCAAGCCGAGCATCTAACTGTTTAATCGCTGCTCCGGTAAGTTGGCCATCTTCACCAAGCAAGCCATCAAAGAAAACATTCCAATTTTTGTTTACTGAGTAGCCCAGCAAGTTCACAACATGGCGAATCGCTATGTCTGCGCAGTCTGCAAAGGTGTCATCTATGAAAGTAACATTTCCGTCTTTAACGGGGCCTATTTGGTATGTATCGCCGTTTTGTGCAGTGCCAGAGGTATACGGCGACAGCTCCGAAACCTCTAGCTTGTTCAACAACTTTAGGGTGTTTTCGATTCTTTCACCGGATTGCTTTGTCTGAGTCAAGCTTTCAGCAGTAGGCTCATGCTTAATTAAGCTTTTCGCTTCGTTGTAGAACTCGTTAAGATCTTCCGCGGTGTTAAAGTGCTCGATGCAGAAATTCATTAGCATTTTTTCCACGAAATACTTCGGCGCAAACTTGTCTGGAGTAGCGTCGTTGTAGTCTTCGCCTTCGTATTCCTGGTTGTCAATCGCAAAAAATGCACTGGTTAATAGACGCAACATAGTATTGGCTTTGTGTAGATTATCCATTGAAGAAAAAGCTGTTCCGGTGGAGCTGGTAAACATCCCCTCAAAGTTTTCATCGCAGAACTTGCTCAATAACTGACGGTTTTTGAGCTTAACATATTTTGAGTATGAGTCTGCGAGCCCGGCGGTTTTTCCGAAAGGTTTCACTATCGAGTCAACAGTAGCTTTTAGCGGATTTTCTTTTTTCTCTTTGGTATATAACGCGGCTGTATATAAAATATACTTGATATGTTTAACGTTATCTTCAGTCCACTTATTCGGGTCGTCTGGAATATTTCTAAGTTTCTCAAGTTTTTCTTGCGTGGCGCGTTCACCTGCAGCCTTTGCCTCTTGATCAGTAGCAGACAACTTTAATTTTTTTGCCGCAATGTCGGTTTCCTTCTGCTTAATCGCCTCTGCAAAGCCTTTTTCTTTTACGGCTTTAACGCAAGCAATCAGTTGATTTTCAAGGTCTTGAACCTTAATATCGTCAATGATTTTTACATCAAATTTATTTTCCTTAACCAGCTTGTCTACAACGCTTAATACATCTTTTATCTCTTGAGCTATAATCTTTTTCTCATCCAGAGTCGCTGTTCTGTACTTGTAAAGCATGGCTGCAATTTGAGCCATCAACTTAGCTGTCGGTTTGCAGTCGCGAGAAAATGCAGGAACATTCGGCGCACCGCCGTCCACAACAATTCGGGCACCATCCGAGCAGGGAAATAAAATCCGCATGAGCTCACCAAAACCGTCGCCACTATCCTCGTTGTACTTCCAACGAAAATATTTCTCACCGTCTTTTTTCACAAGTGTCGGACGGTTTGTAGGATTTAAAAATCTAAAACTCTCCGTAACGCCAGTCAGCTTGTAAACCAAGGCTTCGGCGCCATTCCAGGCATCAAGTATGTAACCATAGTCAGCCTGAGAAAGTTTAACCTCTTGGCTGTCTTTAGCCTCTTCAACCAACTTTTCGGTATCGGGAATAACCAGTTCTTTATTGGATTCAAGACCACCAGTTGGAGTAGGTTTCGCCGCATCTTCGATTTTTTTCCCTGCTTTTTCAAGCATTTCTGCCCCAACTTCTCCAGTAACGGTTAGATCCGCAGGTAACGTAGACTTGATTGTCTCAACTGCTTCTTGAATTTCTTCTTTTTTATCCTCTGAAACTAAATTTAAAAGCAAATTAATTGCAGACTCTTTTTGTTCAGCAGTTGTATTCGACACGGAAATTATCCGCATCAACGGTTGAATGACGTCTTCTTGAGGAACTTTGCCTTTTAGTTCAGGCTTTATTGCTGTTTGCACTTGCGCTTCTACAGTATTTACGGCATCATTTCTCGCTCCAGCAACAACCTCTCCAGTGGCAGACTCAACCGCCGCTTTCGGAACCATCGCATCGGCTTGCACCGGTGAAAGCGCTCCAAAGCCAAGCATTGCCAGAGAGAAAATTCCTCCAGACAGCAGCGCAGACTTTAAAGAAAAACCTCCTGTTACGTTGAGTAAATCCTCATCTGAAAGTCTTTGCGAAACCGTTCTTTCGTACTCAAAAAAGTCCTTTTCGGAAAAGTCGTAGCCCATCTTTCTTGCTAGCGGAAGTATTTCATCTTGAATAAGCTTTTGCAACTCAGCTTCACTCGAAATGCCCTGAATTCTTTTTGCCAAGCTTTCACCAATAGCGTTTTCCTTGGCTAATTCACCGTAAAAGCTTCCTATTCCCATAAAATTCATATTAACACTCCTTTTTTGATTATTGCTATTATGCATTTTAACATATGCGCAAAAAAAGTGTCAACTCACGAAATGTGACTCAATGTATATTTGTGCAAAGAGTATAGCAAGTTCCTTGTGTCAGCGTTATGTCTAATAAAAAATTTCAAGCAAAACCGGAAAAGAACCCAATCCAATGGCAAAGGGCATATCTTGGGTGAAAACGAATATGCAACTTGCAATGAATGACTCTGACAAGACTATCGCGGATTTGATTACGGACGGCTGTAACATGGGCGTCAAGTCTTTGGGCCGATATTTGAACCAATATAAAGCGGCTTCAGAAAAAGCCAAAGACATCGCGAAGAGGCTAATAGACCTAAACCGTGTCGTCAATAAAATATGATATAAAAAAGTAAGGGAGGCAAAATGAACAAAGAATTACACCGGCACGACATAAGCGACAGTGATTTGGAAAAGGTAAAACCGCACACCATTGGAGAAAAAAGGGAACATGTGGAGGAATGCAAGAGATATTCGACAAATCATAAACGACGTATTTTGGATTTTTTGCCTAGGAACGCCCTGGAAAGATAACGGCATATGGAAAAACATTTTGACTGCGTTAATAGACGACGCTGACTTTGAATGGTTGGGATTGCCGCTTTTTAAGATTTTGTGCAAAGAAACAACACTTTTGTCTTAATGGTACATACACACTCTGCAACGGTAGTAAAATCGGAGAGTGCCCTGGTTGAGCATTTAGATAAAACTCGAGAGACAAAAAGCGGATTTCAGGTAAGGAAAACTCTTTTTAGCGCGAGCATATAGATTGAAGGCATTAACAAAAATTTTGAAGATAGCCTTGGCTGTTTCAAGTGATCGAAAAAAGGGCATTGCTAAATTCCGGTATATACAAGCGAATCCCCAGTAAAATCAAATTCTGAAAAACTGCACAAGTAGTCGATTCTTTTAATTTTTACCTGTTGTAAAAATCGCAGCCATACATGCAACATTAGCAATACCGAAAAAAGCATTTGGACCTTCGGCGTAAAGAATGAATGTAGTGTCGCAAGTCAGAGTTTACACCTTCAACGGTGTAAGTTTGGATTTTTTTTGCGAAGTATGAGCGCCTTCGTAGCGCACTTCCGCATACGCCGAATAAGCGTCAGAGTAATATTGCCACGCCTTCACGGAGAGACCGACTAAACGCTGAATTCGCTCTCGACTTTTGTCGAAAGCTATGTCGAAGCCTACGA